>CAYPAE010000276.1:0-3951 GCA_964408595.1 uncultured Gemmatimonadaceae bacterium
GCACATCCACCAGCGGCCCCTCCTCCCGCGCGATCCGCACCCCCCGCTGCACCGCCTCCCCGGGTACCAGGTGCGGTGCCACCTTCACCGACGCGACGACGCGCCCGGCGGTGACCGCCTGCCCATGATAGAGCGTGAACACCTCGAGCGGGTCGATGCTATTGACCCGGCCGAGCGCCGGGGCCCGCACGTGAAGCACGCCGGGCCACTTCGCCAGCAGGTCGAGCCGGCTCTGCCGCGGCGCCCGCAACTCCACCCCGGCGCCCCCGACCGCCAGCGCGAGCCGCTCGGCCGCTTCGTTCTCGTGGAGATCTCCCGGGTCGGCCCACGCCACGCGCACCGGCTCGCCGAGGCGGCCGTCCGCGGCCGCGCGCATCAGGTCGCGAGCATCGGAAGGCTCGAGCCTGGTGCCCTTGGCCAGCGATCGGTCGGGGAGCCGGATTGCGCCGAGGAGAACGGCGCCGGCCAGCTCGTCGGGAGCGAGAAGGCCGAGGTCGGAAGGAGAGATTCGCCGGGCGCGCATCCCGGCTCACCCGGCGCTGACGCGCCGGGCGAAGTCGGTCCAGAACTCCTCGGTGAGCCGCCGGGCGGTGCCCTCCAGGAGCCGCGCGCCGACGCTCGCCACGGTGCCGCTCACGTTGCTGGTGGCCGACCAGTTGAGGCGGGTGCGGCCGTTTCCCGCCTCTTCCAGCCGGACGTTCGACACCACGTCCACCGCCGAGCCCGGCGCCTTGCCGCGGGCCGCCATCTTGAGCCGCTCCGGCGGGACGATGTCCGACAGCTCGACGTCGAGCTTGAACCTGATCTTCACCGAGCCGACGCCGAGCCCGCTGACCACCTTGAAGCGCGTCGGATCCACCGCCTCCACCGACTCGACCCCCGGTGCGGAGGCCGCCACGAAGTTGGGGTCCATGAGGCGCTCCCAGACCTTCTCTCTGGGGGCGCTGATCTCGGGTGCGCCGGAAAACTCCAGCTTCATGCGGTTGGTCCTTAAGTGGTGGACAGTGTCTGCGGGACGGGGCGTTACTTGTTGTCATCCTGAGCGAAGCGAAGGAGCCATGGTCTTGGTCATGCCCCCTTCGCTCCGCTCAGGGTGACAACACGACCCACACCAGAAACGACACACACGAGAAGCGGCACACGTCTAATTCGCCCGCTCCAGCGCCTTCTGAAGCGCGCGGCGCACGATGACGGTGGCGAGATGGCGCCGGTACTCGGCGGAGGCGTGGATGTCACCGGTGATCTCGATGCCGTCCACCGACCCGGCGGCCACGCGGCCGAGCACTTCGGGCTCGCCCTTGGTGCCGACCAGCTGGTCAGCCGAGGCGATCAAGCGCGACACGTCGCCCACTCCGGTGAGCGCCACGGCGGCGTGGCTCACCGTCTTCCTGGTCCGGGCGACCACCACCGCGGCGCCGGCCAGCGCGTACCCCGAGGCCGCCTGGTCCTGGCTGACGTACGCGCTCCCGGCGCCCTTCGGGGTCGGCGGAAGCACGATGTCGATCAGCATCTCGTCTTCCGCGAGCGCGGTCGCGAAGGGGCCCTGGAAGAACTCGCGGGCGCGCACCGAGCGCTTGCCCCGCTTGGAGCGGAGGTTGAACGTCGCGTCGAGCACCAGCATCACCGCCGGCAGGTCCGACGCCGGGTCGGCGTGCGCCAGGCTGCCGCCGACGGTGCCGCGATTGCGGACCTGGAGGTCGCCGATGTTCTCGGTGCACTCGACGATGAGCGGAAACCGCTCGCGCAGCAGCACCGAGTCGAGCAGGTCGCGGTAGGTCGTCGTGGCGCCGATGCGGGCACCCTTGCGGTGCTCCGCGACCCCGCGGAGCTCGGAGAGGTCGCCGACGTCCACCAGCCGCGCCGGCTGCGCCAGCCGGAAGCGCATCATCGGCAGGAGACTGTGGCCCCCAGCCAGAATCTTGCTGCCGTCGCCGGCGGCCAGCGCGTTCAGCGCATCGCGCAAGGACACCGCTCGCACATAATCGAAGCTGGCCGGAATCATACGACCCCCTTCTCGGCAAACTGCCCGCCTGCCCGGGCGCCCGCCTGCCCGCCTTGCGCCACCTGCCCCGCCGCCCCGCCGCCCCGCTGCCCCGCTGCCGCGCGCATCGCGGTCCACACCCGGGCCGGGGTGAGCGGCTTGTCGATGTGCACGATCCCGAGCGGCGACAGCGCGTCGCACACCGCGTTCACCAGGCACGCGGCCGACGCGATGGTGCCCGCCTCCCCGCAGCCTTTCACGCCAAGCGGGTTCACCGGCGACGGCGTCACCGTGTAGTCGGTCTCGATCCGCGGCATCTGGCTGGCTTTGGGCACCGCGTAGTCCATCATGGTGCCGGTGGCGAGCTGGCCCGAGTCGTCGTAGATGCAGATTTCCTGGAGGCCCTCGCCGAGACCTTGAATCACCCCGCCGTGGATCTGTCCCTGCACGATCATCGGATTGATGTGCGGCCCGCAGTCGTCCACCGCGATGTAGCGCAGGATCTTCACCTCGCCGGTCTCGGCGTCCACTTCGACGGTGCAGATGTGGCTGCCGAATGGGTAGACGAAATTGGATGGATCGAAGAACGCCGTCGCCTCCAGCCCCGGCTCGACGCCCGCGGGCATGTTCCAGGCGACGTTCGCCATGAGCGCCACCTCGGCGAAACTCTTCGCCTGGTCGGGCGAGCCGCGCACGGCGTACTTGCCGTCCTTCCACTCGATGTCCTGCTCGTTCGCCTCCATCAGGTGCGCGGCGATCTTCTTCGCCTTCTCCTTCACCCGCTGCGCCGCCACCTTCACCGCCGACCCGCAGACCGCGGTGGTACGGCTGCCGTAGGTGCCCCAGCCCTGCGGGGTGGTCTCGGTGTCGCCGTGGACGATCTCGATGTTCTCCACCGGATAGCCGAACTCCTCGGCCACGATCTGGGCGAAAGTCGTCTCCTCGCCCTGGCCATGCGGAGAGGCGCCGATGTAGACCCGCACCACGCCGGTGGGATAGACCCGCACGATCGCCGAGTCATAGAGCCCGCCCCCGAAGCCCACCGCGCCCGCCACCTGCGACGGGCCCAGTCCGCAGATCTCGATGTAGGAGATGACGCCGACGCCGAGATACCGGCCCTGCCGGCGCGCCTCCTCCTGCTGCCGGCGGAAGCCGGGGTAGTCGAGCATCTTGAGCGCCTTGTCGAGGGCGGGCTCGTAGTTGCCCGAGTCGTACACCAGGCCGGTGGCGACGGTGTGGGGGAACTGATCGGCCGGGATGAAGTTCTTGCGCCGCACGTCGACCGGGTCCATCCCGATCTTCCGGGCGAAGATGTCGACCAGTCGCTCGATGAGGTACGCCGCCTCCGGCCGTCCCGCCCCGCGGTAGGCGTCCACCGGCGTGCCGGCCGTGTACACCCCTTGGATCGTGCCGTGGATGTTGGGGATGGTGTACGGCCCGGAGTACACCAGGCCGTGGAGGATCGTGGGTATCCCCGGCGCCGCCGTGGACGCATACCCGCCGAGGCCGGCGTAGACCTTGGTGCGAAGGCCGGTGATCTTCCCGTCCTTGGTGCCGCACAGCTCGACGTGCTGCACGTGATCGCGGCCGTGAATCGTGGTCTTGTAGTTCTCCGACCGGTCTTCGGTCCACTTGACCGGCCGGCCCAGGTCCATCGCCGCGAGACTCACCAGGACTTCATCGGGGTACGCCGGAATCTTGCTGCCGAACCCGCCTCCAACCTCGGGCGCGATCACCCGGAGCTTGTGTTCCGGTATCTTGAGCATCACCGAGCAGAGGAACCGGTGGATGTGGGGGTTCTGGCTGGTGACCCAGAGGGTGAGCTGGCCGCTTCCCCTGTTGTAGCTCGCGACCGCGGCGCGGGCCTCCATCGCGGTGGGCAGCAGCCGCTGCTGGACGATGCGCTGCTTCACCGTCACCTCGGCGCTCCGGAACGCCGCGTCGGCGTCGCCGCCGGCCACCACCCAGGT
>CAYPAE010000277.1:0-3927 GCA_964408595.1 uncultured Gemmatimonadaceae bacterium
CGGCGACCTCGCGCTCCGCCCGGGCGACGCCGGGCCACCGCTCCCGACGCCCGCCGTCTCCAGCGCGCGGGAAAAGTCGAGGGCCGACGCGAAGCGGTCGGCCGGCAGCTTCGCGAGCGCGACCCCCACCGCGTCGCTCACGTGCGGCGGGAGCGACGGCCGCAGCGTTCCCAGGGGCACCGGCTGATCGTGCAGGTGACGCAGAATGACGTTCTGGGCGCTGCGGCCGACGAACGGCGGCTCGCCGCCGAGCATCTCGTACACCACGCAGGCCAGCGCGTAGATGTCGCTCCGGCCGTCCACGGTGGCGCCGGCACCCGCCTGCTCCGGGCTCATGTACACCGGCGTCCCTACGGCCAGGCCGTCCTCGGTGAGCCGTTCGTCCCCCGCCGCGGCGATCGCGCGGGCGATGCCGAAGTCGGCGACGAGCGCCCGATCTCCCGAGAGCAGGATGTTCTCGGGCTTCACGTCGCGATGCACGATGCCGCGGCCGTGGGCGAACGCCAGCGCGCTCGCCACGTCACGGGTGATGCTCAGCGCTTCGGCGATCGGGAGCTGGCGCTCACGTCTCAGGCGCTTGCGGAGACTCTCCCCTTCCACGTACGGCATGACGCAGTAGGGGACCTGCTCGGCTTCGCCGGAGTCGTAGAGCGGAATGATGTTGGGATGCTGCAGGCGGGCTTCCATGCGTATCTCGCGCAGGAAGCGCTCGACACCGACCCTGCCGACCAGCTCGGAGCGGAGCACCTTCACCGCGACGGGGCGGTCGTGCTTCAGATCGTCGGCCAGGTAGACGAAGGCCGTGGCCCCCCGCCCGACCTCACGCTTGAGGAGGTATCTCCCGGCCAATGCGCGCCGGAGTACCTCGAGCGCCGCCGCGGCACCGAGGTCCTGGTCCTTCAATGCGCACATGGCCCGCCTCGCAGACTACAGAATGTACCGCCGCAAGTCGTCGTCGTTCACGATCTTGGCCAGCCGCTCCCGCACGCCGGCGGCATCGAACCGGATGCTCTTCTCGGGGTACTCCGGCAGCTCGAAGAGGACCTCCTCCATCAGCGCCGCCATCACGGTATGGAGCCGGCGGGCGCCGATGTTCTCCATCCGGTCGTTGGCCATGAACGCCACCCTGGCCACCTCGGCGATCCCCTCGGGGGTGAATTCCAGCGTCGCGCCCTCGGCGGCCACCAGCGCCTGGTACTGGCGGGTGAGCGCGTTCTCGGGCTCGGTCATGATCCGGACGAAGTCCTGCTCGGTCAGCGGCTGGAGCTCGACCCGGATCGGGAAGCGGCCCTGGAGCTCGGGGATGAGATCGGAGGGCTTGGAGACGTTGAAGGCGCCGGCCGCGATGAAGAGGATGTGGTCGCTCCGAACGTAGCCGTAGCGGGTCTGGATGGTGGAGCCCTCGACGATCGGGAGGAGGTCGCGCTGCACGCCCTCGCGGGAGACGTCGGGGCCGCCGACCTGGCCCCGCTCGCCCGCGATCTTGTCGATCTCGTCGATGAAGATGATGCCGTGGTTCTCGACCCGGTCGAGCGCCTCGTTCACCACGTCGTCCATGTCCACCAGCTTCTTCAGCTCCTCGTCCACCAGCACTCGCCGGGCCTCGGGCACCTTCACCGTGCGCCGCTTCTTCCGGCGCGGCAGCATGTCCTGCAGCATCTCGGTGAAGTTGATGTCGGTGCCCTCCATCCCCTGCGGCGGCTGGATCAGATCCATCATCGGAAAGCTCTGCGGGGTGACCTCGATCTCGACCTCGCGGTCGTCGAGCGAGCCGTCGAGCAGCATCTGCCGCAGCTTTTCCCGCGAGCGGCTCCGGCGCTCGTCCTCCACCGCCGTCGCCGTTTCGGCCCGGGCCTGTCCTCCGGCGCCGACCACGAAGACCGATGATGCATCTCCGGCGCCAGTGCCCGTCTGCCCGTCCGCCCGCCTTCCCGCCGGGGCTGCCGGGGGGAGCGGGGGCAGCAGCAGGTCGAGCAGCCGCTCGTCGGCGCGCTGCTCCGCCTGGGGATAGACCTCGTCCTCCCGCTCGGTCCGCACCATGTTGATCGAGGCATCCACCAGGTCGCGCACCATCGACTCGGCGTCGCGGCCGACGTAGCCGACCTCGGTGAACTTCGAGGCCTCCACCTTGATGAACGGGGCACCGGCCATGCGGGCGAGCCGGCGGGCGACCTCGGTCTTACCGACGCCGGTCGGCCCGATCATGATGATGTTGTACGGGGTGATCTCGTCCCGGATGTCGTCGGGCGCCTGGGCCCGGCGCCAGCGGTTGCGCACGGCGATCGCGACCGCCTTCTTGGCGGCGTCCTGTCCCACGATGTAGCGGTTCAGCTCGGCCACGATTTGGCGTGGGGGCATCTCCTCCAGCCAGGGGGCCGGCGCGGGAGCGACTTCGGACTCGGCGGGTGGACGAACGGCGGTGTCGGTCATAGTAACGGCAGTTCGAGAATGCTGATTTGCCGGTTGGTGAAGACGCAGATGTCGGCGGCGATCTCGAGCGAGCGCTGCACGATCTCACGGGCGCCCTGCCCCGTCATCGGGAGCAGGGCCCGCGCGGCGGCCAGGGCGAAATTGCCGCCCGATCCGATCGCGACGATCCCGTCGTCCGGCTCGATCAGCTCGCCCGACCCGCTCAGGAGGAAGCTGTGCTCCACGTCGGCCACGACGAGCAGGGCCTCCAGGCGGCGGAGGATCCGGTCGCTCCGCCAGTCCTTGGCCAGCTCGACGGACGCGCGCGGCAGGTTCCCCGGATAGCGGTCGAGCTTCTCCTCGAACTTCTCGTAGAGGGTGAGCGCGTCGGCCACCGAGCCCGCGAACCCCGCGAGCACCTTGCCCCCCTTGAGCGTGCGCACCTTGGTCGAGTTCGACTTGACGACGGTGTCGCCAATGCTCACCTGGCCGTCGCCGCCGAGGGCGACGCGGCCGTCCTTGCGGACGGCGAGGATGGTAGTTCCGTGGAACTGGGTCACTGTGCGCCCGTGATTGTGAGATTGGTTGTCAGGTGTCATCCTGAGCGAAGCGAAGGAGGCATGGCCCGGTTTCGGCTCCTTCGCTGCGCTCAGGATGACATGACCCCCGCACCCTGCTTCCTCATGCCCTTGGGTGCGCTTGCTGGTAAACTTTCTTCAGCCGCTCGACGCTGGTGTGGGTGTAGATCTGGGTCGTGCTGAGGGACGCGTGGCCCAGCAGCTCCTGCACCGCCCGCAGATCCGCGCCGGCGTCGAGCATGTGGGTGGCGAAGGTGTGCCGGAGCGAGTGCACTCGGAGCCCATCGCCGCCCACCGCGTCGAACATCACGTGCACCACCCGCTGCACCCCGCGCGGCGCCAGCCGCCGCCCGCGCCGGGTCAGGAACACCGCGCGGCGGTCACCGCGGACCCGGGAGACCAGCTCCTCCCGGAGGTTAAGATAGCGCCGGATCGCGAGCACGGCGCGCGAGCCGACCGGCACCAGCCGCTCCTTCCGCCCCTTTCCCCGGACCTTTGCCTGGTCCGACAGCAGGTCGAGATCCTCCAGGTTCATCCCGCTCAGCTCGGACAGCCGGATCCCGGTGGAGTAGAACAGCTCGAGGATCGCAAGGTCTCGGGTGGGGCCGAACTCGTCGCCCGCCGCGCGGCCCTCCGCCCACTCGAAGAGGCGCTCGGTGTGGCCCCGGTCGAGATAGGTCGGGAGCCGCTTGTCGATCTTGGGCACCTTGGCGGCGCGGGCCGCGGCGTTCGGGATACCGTGGTGCAGCTGGAGATAGCGGTAAAAGCTCCGCACCGCCGAGAGCGAACGGGCGGCCGAGCGCTTGGAGAGCCCCCGGCGCTGCAGCTCGCCGAGGAAGCCGCGCATACCGAGCCGGTCCACCGAGGCCCACTTCCACCGGCCGCCGTAGTGCCGGTCGCAGAACTCGGTGAACGCCTCGAGGTCGCGCCCGTACGCCTT
>CAYPAE010000278.1:0-3918 GCA_964408595.1 uncultured Gemmatimonadaceae bacterium
AAGTCCTCGACGGAGCGCGCGTTGAGGATATCGTCGGGGCCGAGCCAGCCCTTCCGGGCCATGCCGACGCCGAATCCAACGTTGCCGATGCCGGGAAGGCTGTGCGCGTCCGCGCCGATGGAGATCATGGTCCCTCCGGCGCGCGCGCGCCGGAGCACCCGCCAGTCGAGGTCGAGCCGGTGCGGGTCGGCGTTGATTTCCAGGGCGACGCCGTTCGCCGCCGCCTTCTCGATGACGGCGTCGAGGTCGATGCCGTAAGGGTCGCGCGAGAGCAGGAGGCGGCCCGTCGGGTGGCCGATGATCGTGAGATACGGATTGTCCATCGCGGCGAGCATCCGGGCCGTCATCTCGGGCGGGCTCATGTTGAACCGGCTGTGGATCGACGCGATCACGAAGTCGAGCCGGGCAAGCACCTGCTCCTCGAAATCCACCCTGCCGTCGGCGAGGATATCGGCCTCCACGCCCTTGAGCACCCGAACGCCCTCGAGCCGGCCGTTGACCTCGCCGATCTCGTCGGCCTGCCGGAGCAGGTCGTCGGACCTGAGCCCGCCGGCGTACGCGGCCGCCTGGCTGTGGTCGGTGATCCCGACGTACTGGTACCCGGCGGCGCGGCAGGCCAGCGCCACCTCCTCAACCGAGTTGGAGCCGTCGGAGTAGTTGGTGTGGCAGTGGAGGAAGCCGCGCAGGTCGCCGAGCTCCAGCAGGCGTGGCAGCTCGCCTCGGGCGGCGGCGGCTACCTCGCCTTGTCCTTCCCGCAGCTCCGGCGGGATGAGCGGCAGCCCGAGCGCCCGGTAGAGACGCTCCTCGTCGGGAGTAGGGACGAACTCGCTGCCGTGCCAGAGCGCCGCGCCGGTGAGTGAGAAGCCGCGCGCCGACGCGTGGCTCGCCAGCTCGGCCAGATGACGCTCGCTGCCGGTGGCCTGCAACAGCACCGCGCCGACGTTCACCGGCGTCGAGACCACGATCTGCGCGCTCGCGCCGCCGGCGAAGCGCAAGGTCAGCCGGCGCTCGTCCTGCCCGGCGAACTCGTGCACGCCCGGGAGCTGGCTGAGCCGCTTGAACAGCTCGGCCGGCGACACCTCGGCCACCAGGACCAGCACCAGATCCCGGACGACCTCCGAGCGGCGGCGGACGTCGCCGGCGACGATCGCGGCGGTGACTCCCGGGAGCCGCGCGAGTGCCGACCGAAGACCTTCGGCCTCTTCGGCCGCGTGGTGGGAGAGACGGAAGGTCGTCGCCTGCCGAAGGAAGGCGATGCTCTTGAGGATGTTCTCGGAGGTCTTCTGCCCGAACCGCGGGAGCTTGGCGAGCCGCCCGTCCATCGCGGCGGCCTCCAGGTCCGGCAGCGAGTCTACGCCCAGCACGTCGTGGATCTGCCGGATCTTGGCGACGCCGAGACCGGAGATGGCCAGCATCTCGACCAGGCCGGGCGGGATCTGCTCCCGTAGCTCTTCCAGGATTCCGGCGCGGCCCGTGTTGATCAGCTCGGCCGCGATCTGGAGGGTGGCGGGCCCGACGCCCTTGGCCGCGGCGAGAGACCCCTCCTCGATCCCCTGCCTCAGGTCGCCGGTGAAACCGGCGATCGCGCGGGCGGCGGTGCGGAAGGCACGGATGCGGAACGGATTCTCGCCTCTCAGCTCGAGGAACGCGGCGATCTGCTCCAGCACGTCCGCCACGGCCTTCTTGTCCATGAAGTCCTTCAGGGTTTCCATCGAGCCCCTCCGCTTCCCACGCCCGCGGCCAGGCCCTGGGTGCGCCAGCCGAGCTCGAGCAGCTCCTCCTCGCCGACGATGGATCGCAGCCCCGCAGTGGCGCCACCGGCGAGCGTGGGGTCGAAGAGCGGCGATCCGTCCTCCCTCGCGAGCCCCTCGACTCTGGCGCCGGTCGCTTCCACCGCGCTGAATCCCGCCCGCTCGGGCCGGAGACCGAAGATTCCCAGCACCCGCAAGTCCCCGCCGGGAACCCGGGACACGAAGACCCCGTCCAGCGGCTCGGGAGCCTGGTTCTCGATGACGGTGGCCCAGATCAGCCGCTCGGGGAACTGCGCGTAGTAGGCGGGGAGGTCCTTCGAGTCGGCGGGATCCACCGGCGCCTGCCCCAGCAGCTCCTCCACCGCGTCGCGTCCGATGGGAATGGTGACCGCTCCGGCGGCCCAGGCGAGGTAGGCGTGGTGGACCAGCGCGACCATCTGATCCATCGCCTCGCCCAACCCTTCCTCGGGCCGGAGGTCGCGGAGCAGGGTGACGACTTCGCGGTTCATGAGGAACGCGTCCCGGTCCGAAGGGTCGTGCCCTCCCGCCTCCAGGCTGGCGGCGATCCGGGGAAAGCTCGACTCTGCCGCCCGGTTGAACACCAGCTCGAAGGGGGTGGGACGAATCATCGGGGAAAGGTAATGCCTGGCGGGCGACTCAGGCCGCCAGAAAGCCCCCCACGACTCGGACAAACTCCTCGTGTGCCTCCACATAGGGGACGTGGCCGCAGCGGGGAACCGGATGAAATTCGGCGCCGATCAGCTCGGCGGTCGTGCGCGCCGCCTCGATCGGGATCGGATCCTCCTCGCCATGGAGAACGAGCGAGGGCATCCCGCGGAGCGAGGGGAGGCCCTCTCTGAGGTCGAAGTCGCCCAGACTCGCCCAGACTTCCTGCTGGGTCCGTCCCGTCACCCGGAAGGGCGTGAGGTCGCGAGCGCGCTCGGGGTCGTGGAAGTAGGGTGCGACGGAGAGCTCGAAGATGCGCTGCTGGAACGCCTGCGGATCGCGCTCGCGGAGACCGCTCTCGCGCAGCGCCCGGCGCGCCTCCTGAAATGCGGGATCGAGGTTGCGTTGGCCGAAGCGCGCCTCGAAGCGCTCGCGGGCGGCGCGCCACGACGGGGCGGGGGAGACCAGCGCCAGTCGCGCGACCTTCGCGGGGTGATCCAGCGCGTACAGCATCGCCAGGAGGCCGCCCCACGAATAGCCCGCGATGGTGAGGCGATCGATTCCCCATTCCTCCCGCAGGGCCTCGAGATCGGCGACGTGCTCGGTCCATCCGACCGGCACCGCTCGCCCGACCGAGGAACGGCCGCCGCCGCGCTGGTCGTAGTAGATCAGCTCCCGGCCGTCGGCCAGAGCGTCGAACCCGGGGAGGAGATAGTCGTGATGCGCGCCGGGACCCCCGTGCAGCACGACGACGGGTAGCCCGCTTCCGATCCGGCGCACGAAGAGCTCGACGCCGCGCACCCGCGCGACCGATTCACGGACCTGGAGGTTCATTTGTGGTTCTGGAGGTTTCGTTTGTCATCCTGAGCGAAGCGAAGGAGCCGCACTCACATTTCAGCCCCTTCGCTCCGCTCAGGGTGACAAGGGTCGGCCGGCAAACTACAAGAGCACGGCGAGCGCATCCGCCACCGCCCGGACCTCCGCTTCCTCCTCCGCGGTGAACGGGTCGGGCTCGTCGCTGTCCACGTCGATCTGACCCAGGATCCTGTCGCCCCGACGGATCAACACGACCAGCTCGGATCGGGTCCAGGTGTTGCACGCGAGGTAGTTCTCGACCGCCCGCACGTCCGGGACGTTCTGATCTCTCCCCGTCGCGACGGCGGTGCCGCAGACACCCTTGCCCACCGGGATCCTGGTGTGCTCGGTCTCGCGTCCGGCGAAGGCCTCGAGGACCAGCTCGTCGCCGTGGAGCATGTAGAGATAGACCGAGGTGTACGGCGGCCCGGCCGCCCGGATCTTCTCCGCCGCCGTCCGGAGCAGCTCGCTGCGCCCCACCTCGCGGGCGAACGTGCCGCGCAGCGACGCGATCACCTTGTCGGCATTCAAGGCGGCCATCGACTACCCTCCCCTGGTGCCGAGCGTGGCACGCACCGTGGTGACCTGGTTGCCTCGCCGGATCACGATGCTGACCGTGTCGCCCGGCTGGTGGCTTCTGAGGGCG
>CAYPAE010000279.1:0-800 GCA_964408595.1 uncultured Gemmatimonadaceae bacterium
CCGGGCGCCTCCGACGCCGAGATCGAGGCGGCCGCGCGGGCGGCGCACGCCCATGAATTCGTCGAGCGCCTGCCGAAGGGCTACGACACGGTGGTCGGGGAGCGCGGCGTCAAGCTCTCCGGCGGCCAGCGCCAGCGAGTGGCCATCGCCCGGGCGGTTCTGAAGGACCCCGCGGTGCTGGTGCTGGACGAGGCCACCAGCAACCTGGACACCGAGAGCGAGCGGCTGATCGAGGACGCGCTCGCCCGGCTGCTCGTGGGACGGACGACGCTGATCATCGCCCACCGGCTGAGCACGGTGCGCCGGGCGGACCGGCTGGTGGCGCTGGACCGGGGGCGGATCGTGGAGGAAGGGACCCATGCCGAGTTGTTGGCGCGGGGCGGGCTCTACGCCCGGCTGTATCAGCGGCAGTTCCGGGACGACTCCACGGAGTTGAGCACGGGGGCGATGATCGGGAACCTGTGAGATGGCCGCCCGCTGCGGTTCGCCCGGCGAGCACAGGCTGGTCACGACCAACGGATCGTTTGCGCGGCCAAAACGAGCCCCTGCCGACCTCAGCAGGGGCTCGTTCGTCCTTCCGCGCCAGGCTTACTCTCCCGCCGGCGGCTCCGTGGTGAGCTGAATCGAGAAGAACGAGGGGGGGGAATCCGTCTCTGTTGTCCCATCCGTCACTTCCGGGGCGCCGACCAGAGAATTCCCTCTTGATAGATCTGCAGCTCCTTGTCGGCGACCAGGTCGAAGAGCACGGCGTAGAGCGGCGGGGAGCCCGACACTTGATGCGCAGCGTACCAGCGCGAGCC
>CAYPAE010000279.1:810-3897 GCA_964408595.1 uncultured Gemmatimonadaceae bacterium
CGATCAGCACGTCGGTCGGGGTCTTGGTGAAATCTCCGTAGTCCTCGCCGTCCCCGAAGAGCAGGTCCACCCCGACCGTCGGGGGAGTTCGGGGGAGTTCGGGGGAGTTCGCTGGAGCACGTCGGCCACCCCCAGCAGCAGCGCGACGCCTGAGGTCCCGTCGTTGGCGCCGGGAACCGGCACCGTCGAGTCGGTCGAGTTGGTGCCATCGGCCCGCGGACGGCTGTCCCAGTGCGCCAGGAAGAGGGGAACGCGCTCGCCCCGTCGAACTCGCGCACCGGCACTTAGCGTCGGCTCCCGGTGTCGAACGACCACTGGAACGAGGCCAGGATCGAGATCTGCGAGGTCCGCTGGTTGATGTGCCGCGCCTCGTTGATGCTGTACCCGAACTCCAGGCCGGCGGTGAGTGCGCCGACGACGTCGCCGTCCAGTCCGCCCCGCAGCTCCCGGCGGCGGACATCCGAAATCGTGGTGCACAAGGTCTCGCCCCGGCGCTCGAGACAGCTCCGGATCGAGGAGACCATCGCCGTCACCGAGGAGCGCACCTGGCGGCGAGAGCGACCGAGCGACGCGGGGAGCCGGAAGGCGTGGGTGAAGCTGCCGACCAGATCGTCCTGGTCGAGCTGCGTCGCGCTCCCGCTGTTCTGGGTGCGCTGCTCCAGCGTCGAATAGGAGAAGGAAAACGTCATACCGTTCCGTAGCCCCACTTGAAGATCGGGAAGCAAGGATGAGGAGGTGATCGCGCTTTGCACCACGCCCTCCCCCTGGCCGGGCTGCGCGGAGCTCCCCTCGCGATGCCGGAACGTCAGGCTGGTGGAGAAGAGATTCAAGGGGCCTCCTCGGAAGACCCGGTTCCAGCGTACGTTGCCGACCGGCCATTCGCGCTGGCGGGTGATGGTGATCACCGAGCTCTCACCGACCCGTTGGAAGCGATCGGTGGTCGTCAGCGCGTACGACGCCGAGCCGGAGAATCCCAGGGGCAGATCGGCGCTGGAGGTCAGACTGGTCGTCCGGGTGACGCCGGCCCCGAGCGCATCCACTCCATCCTGCTCCAGGAACCGAGCCTGGCCCCCGAGGCCTAGCATGTAGCCGACCGAGGGATCGAAGGCGGCCAGATCGAAGGTCGAGTTGCGGCTCACCCTCCGGGTGAGCTCCACCGGGCGGAGCCCCTTGAGCGCTCGAGCCATCCCGCTCGAATCACCCCACAGACCGCGGGCCGCCCTCCCCATGTCGAGGCTGAAGCCGGTCTCCCAGAAGCGGAGATTGTTGAGCGTCTGGGGCAGGATGAACGCTCCGCTGTCGACCTCGCTCCGTATCGGTGTGCGGGTGCTCAGGCTGCGGGAGAGCACGAAGTTGCTCCCTGAGGCCAGCCGGAGGCCGAGCCAGGACGTGACCCGGGGTGCCATCGTGAGCGCCGTCGTGAGCGAACGGTCCCGCTCGACTCCCACCGGAACGCCGAGCAGGAATCGGCGCTCCGCATAGGCCAGGCGGCCGAGGGTGGTGGAGTCGGGATAGATCCGAAGATCCCGCGTGCTGGTCAAATCGCTGGTCAACGTGAGCATGCCGAGCGGTTGCCAGGTCAATCCGGCGGCGTTCCGCCAGAGATGGGTGAGGGCAAGCGTGGTCGGGACCGCGTTGTCGGTCGGCCGGGTGACGGGCACGGCGAAGGCCCGCTGCTCCGCCCGGTCCCGCGTCAGCGCGCTGCTGAGGCGGAGACTGGTGGGGACCAGGCTCACCCTGGCGTCGCGCAGCGCCTTGCCGGTCTCGCTCTCACTGATCCACCTGGGCAGCCCTCCGACCAATCCTCCGAGCGGTAAACGGAACCCGCGCCGGCGCATCTGCACGTTGTAGCCCAGCCCCAGGTTCATGGTATTGCTCCTGGCCGACGAGAACTCCGACTCTGCGCGACCTTGGGTCAGGCTGGCCGTGAGGGCGACGGGGTCGACCAGGCTGCGCACCAGCCAGCTTCCCCCCTTCACGCCGCGGCGGAGCGCGAGGTTGTAACTCGTGCTGCGGCTCGCCGGACGCCGCAGGCCCTGGAGCGCGCTTCCCCGCAAGTCCGTCCCCGTGAGCAACTGGGGCTCCACGTCGCTTTGGGCGTAGGTTACGCTGAACGGCAGCGAGATGCCGAGCGAGGTCGGAAGAAACCGGTCGAGCTGCCAGCGGGTGTCCAGGGACAGTGCAGTGGTGGTCCGGTAGGTCGGATCGGTGTTGATCTGCCGGAACTGGCCGTCCTGCCGGTTGTAGGAGGCGCTGATGCTGCCGACATCGGAGGCGATGAGCCGGGTATCGAACGCCATTGCCATGCCGGTCTCGGATACCGGGCTGCTCAACCGGACGTCGTCGATCCACAGTTCGGCCTCCGCGGCGGTGCCGGCGCCAGCGACGCGATACAGTCCAGCCGACAACTCCTGGGTGGAAGCGAGGTTGGGCGGATTGATGCCGGGATCACCCACGTGCACTAGGTAGGCTCCCTCGCAGGCGACGTACGCGCTGGGGTCGTTGTTGGTCCCGCAGACGTCGGCACCCGACGGTGGCTCACCCCTGAGCCAGCGCTGTTCGATGTCGGCTCGCAGGCGACGCCAGGTCTCCAGGTCCACGACCATCTCGGGCTCCCACGAGGTGGACCGGGCGGGAGCGTGATAGAGATAGAAGTTCCGGGCGTCGCTCCCCAGCTTGACGAAGGCCTCGAGCTCGTTCTCCTCCCATCCGGCGCCCCGCCCCCGGGCCCACACCCGCAGTTGCCGGTAGGCCAGGACGCTCTGCGGCCCGGAGGGGAAGCGCAGGTACGCTTCGGCCCGGTCGCCCACGTCCACCTGGCGCGCGACCAGCCGCAGCGATCGCTCGTTGATCTGCACCCCACTCGAGGCCACGTCCCCGCGCCGGGAGAGGCCTTCGAAAACACCGGGCGGTGACTCGTATCCCAGGTCGATCCGGTTCTCGGTCGAGACGATCGAGGCGATGACCTCGCCACTCGCCTTGCCGAGGGAGCCGGCGAGCCCGGCGATCGGGGTTTCCGCCCGCCGCACCCAGGTGGTACCGACGAAGTGGAGCCGGGCCAGGGCGAACTGCGCCACCACGTCGGGC
>CAYPAE010000280.1:0-3871 GCA_964408595.1 uncultured Gemmatimonadaceae bacterium
CTGGAGCTCGCCGTGGGCCGTGACCTCCAGTTCGTCCGGATCAACGGCACGCTGGTCGGTGGGCTCGTGGGACTCGTCCTCTACGCCGCGTCCCGGTTCGCGGGGTACGGGGGGCACTGATGGATCGGGAGCTGCTGGTTCAGGGCGCCGTGACGATCGGTGTGGGGGCCATCTCCGGCGGCATCACCAACGCCGTCGCGATCTGGATGCTTTTCCATCCCTACGAACCCCGCGGCATCGGTCCATTCCGGATCCAGGGCGCGATTCCCAAGAACAAGGCGCGACTCGCCCGGAGCATCGGGCGCACCGTCGGCGAGCGGCTGCTGACGCCGGAAGACCTGGCCGAGCGGCTGAGCGCTCCGGCGGTCCGCGCGGCGTTCGACCAGGCGGTCTCGCATTTCCTCGACGACATTCTCGAGCGCGAGCGGGGGCCGCTCCGCGAGCAGCTCGATCCCGAGCTGGTCGCCGCGCTCGATCAAGCGGTCGCCGGGCTGCCGCCGCGGGTCGCGGACGGGGTCGCGGAGTACGCCCGGTCGCCGGAGTTCGAGCGCCTGGTAATCGGGTGGGTCGAGCGCATCAGGGTCGAGGTGCAGGACCGCCCGCTGGCGGAGACGCTCACCGGCAGCAGGCGGGAGGCGCTCAAGGGAAACGTAGAGCTGTGGGTCGAGCGGCTGGCGGAGGGAGACGAGCTGGAACGCACCCTTCGCTCGTTCGTGGACCGGCAGCTCGAGACGCTGTCGCGGGACGACCAGCCACTACTCGACCGGCTCCCGCCGGGCATCGTGGGCGCGCTGGAGCTCGCGATCACCGACTACCTCCCCATCGCGCTGGAGCGGTTGAGCGCGCTGCTCGCCGATCCCGAGGCGCGCGGCATGGTGGAAGGCGCGCTCCGCACCGCGTTCGACCACTCGGTCCGCGACCTCCTGCTGCACGAGAGAATTCTGGCCCGGATCATGGTCACCGACCGCACCATCGAGCGGCTGGTGGACGGCTTCGAGCAGGAGGGATTCGACCGCTTCGCCGAGTCGCTGGCGGAGCCGGAGATGAAGGCGCAGGTGACCCGGGCGGTGAACGACGCGGTGGTCAACTTCCTCCGGCTGCCGCTGGGTGAGCGGCTCCGGCGCTTCACGCCCGGCCGGAGACAGGCTCTGGCCGACAACATCGCGGACTGGCTGGTGCGGGTCGCGCGCGACCCCGCCACGCGCGAAGCGATCGCCCGCGCGGTGGACCGCCTGCTCGAGGCGGTCGAGCGCCGCACCTGGGGGGACGTCCTCGGCGTCGTTCCCCCGGAGCGGCTCGCCCACTTCGCCGCCGAGCTGCTCGCGGCGGAGCGCGGGCGCCGGTGGGTGCAGGAGAGCGTGACCCACGTGACGGCGGCGCTGCTGGCGCGGCCGATCGGCCGGCCCTCGGGGTGGCTCGGCCCGGAGACCACCGCGGCGCTTCGCGCGGCGCTGTCGGACGCCGCCTGGGTCTGGCTCCAGGAACAGATTCCGCGGGTGGTCGAGCAGATCCGGGTGCCCGAGATGGTGGAGCAGAAAGTGCTGGGGTTCTCGACCCAGCGGATGGAGGAGATCGTCCGGAACGTTACCCAGCGCGAGCTGGATCTGATCGTGCGGCTCGGCTACGTGCTGGGCGGGCTGGTCGGGGTGATCGCCTTCGGCGTGGCCGTGCTGGTGAGGGGGTGAGTGGGTGTTGCGGAACGGAGTATCACCGTGTCACGGTGCCACGGTCGGTGTCACTGACAAGACCACCTCGGGCAGATGCTCCCAGCGTGGCCATGACTTAGGCGCCAGCACGAACCGCGTCGCCGGACGCTCCCCAACCCTGAGCGAGTCGAGCATCGCGCGATAGCCGGGCCTCGACGTCTTCCGCAGTCCGGCCGCGCTCCTCAGGAACCGCGCCCCTGACCGCTCGTCGTCCCAGACCACGTACCACACCAGTGCCTCGCCCTCCGGCGTCTGGAAGAGCCGGAACCGGTCGCCCCCCCAGCCGATCGGCACCACCGTCTGGACCTCGTCCGACCCCGCCAGCGTCGCCAGAATCACCCGGATCTCGTTCTCGCCGAGTACGTCCTCGTACACCACGCCCGAGTCGGGCGCGAAGGCGAAGGCGACGGGGGCGTCGCCCCGGGCGTAACGGTCGGGATGGAGGATCTGCTCGGTCGAGACCGGCATCCGCGAGCCGTAGGGCAGCGAGTCGCGGCCCTCCCTCTTCCACCAGTGCATGAACTCCGCGCCCTGGAGGTAGGGGAAGATCAGCGCCTCGCGCAGCACCAGCGGGGCGCGGCGAAAGACCGGCATGGACGACTGCTGCTGCAGGACCTGCTCGCGGTAGAGCTCCCAGAACTGGGGATTCCGCGCCACCCCCTGCCCCGGCGCGAGCACCTCGAGCGAGGCCAGGGTGGCCTGCCCCTCGAGGATCGCCTGCGCGGCGGCGAGCCGGTCGTTGTTCTCCCGGGCATTGAGGATCGAATCGAGCGGGAGATGCTGGCCCTGGAGGGCATGGATCAGCTCGTGCGCGAGCACCAGCCGCAATTGGGTCCGGTCGGCGCCCTCGACCCCGAAGAGCGTCGCCGAATCGGGGTCGTAGAAGCCGGCGACCTGCTCGGTGTACAGGTCGAGGAGCAGCGGTCGCAGGTGCACCGTGTCCGGCAGGAGACCGAAGAGCCGATAGGCGGTCTCCAGCCCGAGCAGCCGTTTCGGCGGCAGCTCCTCGTCCACCTTCCTGATCAGGTAATCCCGCACCTGCTCGCGGCTCCGCATCGCCGAGCGCGGCGGCGACTTGAATCGAAGACCGGTGGCCTGCTCGACTGGAGTGCGCAGGCTGTCTATCAGCCGCGCAAGATCGTCGCCGCCGCTCGCCTGGCGCGATTGTCGCGCCTCTCCCCGGCAGGCGCCGATCAGCATGGCGAAGGCGACCAGCCGAAGGCTGCATCGCATCACAGCCCGAGCCCCGGCGCGATCTCCCGGAATATTTCCCGTACCCGGTCGAATCCTCCCGTAAAAGCGAGCAATAGCGCCGCGATGCTGAGCCCGACCCCGAAGGGCAGATACCCCTGCGCGCTCAGCTCCCCGGTGCTCGCCGGCGACGCCGTCACCGTCTGCCGGGACGCCCAGGCAACCGCCCCACCTCCGAGCGCGAGACCGGCCAGGATCCCCGTCCAATGCGCGGTGCCGATGGCGATGCCGATGGCGGCGCCCAGCAGTCCCCAGACCTGGGTCAGCGTACCGCCGAGCATCCGCTTCGGCAGGAAGAAGGAGATGTAATAGGCCGCGCCGGCTCCGAGTACGGCGTAATAGACCGCGCGCAGGATCCCGCCGATCACCCCCGCCCGCGCCGCCACTCCCATGAGCCCCCCCAGCACGAGCCCACCGGCCAGCAGCTTGAACAGATTGCCCCAACGGAGACCCGGGCGGGGCTCGTCGCCGGCTTCCTCCATCGCGGGCCCGCTCCGCCGAAGCATGGTCGGGACGTGGAGCACGATACCGATGAAGGCGCCGAGCGCGAGCACCGGCCAGACCGACTCCCAGCCGAAGAACGCTCCGATCATTCCCATGAGCGCGCAGTCGCCGCCCCCCATCGCCTCTTGACCCAGCACCAATTCGGTTAGCTCCCCAGTCAGGAGCACGAGGCCGGCGCCGAAGAGGGCGCCCTGGATGGCATCGAGCATGCCCGCCGGCTCGGGCCACGCGGCAAAGGCGAGCGCGATGGCGGTGCCGCCGAGCGAGAGCTCGTGCGGAATGATGAACGCGCGGGCATCGCTCACCGCGATCCCCAGCAGGAGCGTCGCGGCCACGGCGAGCTCGATCGCCGGCAGGCCCAGGCCCAGCAGGGCCACCGATGCCCCCCAGATCAGGGCCGTCGTCGCTTC
>CAYPAE010000281.1:0-3867 GCA_964408595.1 uncultured Gemmatimonadaceae bacterium
GGGGGTGCGCACCGGTCACGCCAAAGGGATGGTGGACGCCGGTGCCGCGGTCGATCTGCTCGAATCCTACCTGCAACGCCTCGCCTCCGGACGGGGAGATGGGCCGTGAGGTGGCGGTCGGCCGGGACGGGGTAGTTCCGGCGTAGCGGCGGTGGGCCTGTCGAGGCTCCACCTCGAACGGCTTCTGGCCGATAATACGGAAATGACCCGTCGCCGAACCTTTCGGCCCAGCCGTTGGGCGCTGCTCCTGCTCGTCGCGGCCGGACTCGCCGTGGCCGCCGACATGTACATTCCCGCCGGGCTCTTTCCCACGCCCGAACACCGGGTCATCCTCATCCAGCGCGGCCAGACCCTGCGCCAGGTGAGCGACGAGCTGAAGCGGGTCGGCCTGCTGAGCGGGACCCTCGGCTTCCAGGTGCTCGCCCGCGCCATGCGGCTCGACCGCAACATCCGGGCGGGCCAGTACTCGTTCCAGCTCGGCACCAGCGTGCCCGCGCTGCTGCGGGCGCTCGCGCGTGGCATGAGCGGGCTCAACGTGGTCACCATCCCCGAGGGCCTCACCACCACCGAAGTGAGCCTGCTCCTCTCGAACCATCTCGGCGTGCCGGTGGCGGAGTTCGACTCGCTCGCAAGCGACCGGGCGTTCCTCGATTCGCTCGGCATCTCCGCCCCGTCCATCGAGGGGTACCTGGCTCCCGATTCCTACGAGTTCCTTCCCGGCACCTCGCCCGAGGTGGCGTTCCGCACCATGGCGAATCGCACGCTGGGGATCCTGCTGCGCGCGGCCGCCGGCCGCGACTCGCTGCCGCTCGGCCTCTCGCTCCACCAGGTGCTGACGCTCGCCTCGATCGTCGAGGCCGAGGCCGGGGTGGACATCGAGCGTCCGCGCATCGCCAGGGTCTACCTCAACCGGCTGGCGATGGGGATGCGGCTGCAGGCGGACCCGACGGTGGGCTACGCCATCGGGGGCCGCCCGCGCACCCGGCTGCTGTTCCGCGACCTGCGGGTCGCCTCGCCCTTCAACACCTACCTCTACCAGGGGCTCCCGCCGGGGCCGATCTGCAATCCCGGCCGCGCCAGCATCGCCGGTGTGATCGATCCCTTGCCGGGGGTGAAGGAGCTGTACTTCGTCGCCGACGGCACCGGGCGCCATATGTTCTCTCAGACCTACGAGGAGCACCTCGCGCGCATCCGGCAGGTGCGCACCCCGAAGAGCGAGGCCCCGGCCCCCGTGATTTCCCCCGAGAGCTCCAAATCCGCGGCGCGCGCCCACACGGCGGTCGGCGCGGCGAAGAAAACGGCGGAGCCTGCGGCGACCGAGAAGCCGCTCGCGGCCGCGGCAACACCGCCGGAGACGACCGGCGTGAAGCGGTCGACCGTGCCGTCGTCGAAGCTGGCAGGCGCGACGGCTACGAGCACGCGGGGAGCGGCCGTAAGGCCGTCGGCGGGAAGCGCACCGACGGCGACCACGGCGAAGCAGTCGGAAACGGTCGCGGCGAAGAAGCCGGCGGTGGTCACAGCGAAGAAGCCCGACGCGGCCCTGGCGAGGAAGCCCCAGGCGGCCACGACGAGGCGGCCGGCGGTGGTCGGGGCGAAGAGCTCAGACACGACTGCGGCCAAGAAGTCGGCGGCTGCGCGGAAGAAGCCGGGGACGGTGACGGCCAGGAAGCCGGCGGCGACCGGGCCGGCGACGACCACCAAGGCGGTGGCGGGGGGGAGCCCCTAGCCCGCCCGGGCCCGCGGCGAGGACCGGCGAGTCTTTGGCTGCCAGGTGGCGGCAAGGGTTCGGGTATCGACTTTGAGCGAGAACGGCTGACGAACGCGACCGAGGTGCTTCCAAACCTCGAGTGAGTAGTCGCGCTCCTCAGCCGTCCACACTGCGATCAGCCGGAGCAACCGGTCCGCGGTGGCCCCCATCGCCAATCGGCCCCGCTCCCAACGCGATACCGTGGCGGGCGCGACGCCCATGTGAGCGGCGAAGTCCTTTCCCGACCATCCCATCCAGGCACGAAGAAAGCGGATCTCGGACCCGGCGAGCGCGGCAGGCTTGCGCGCGATGGCGAGCGCGATGCTGTGGTGAAGCGGGCCCAGCCTATGGAAGACCTGCTCGTCGTACCCGCAGGCCCGACAGCGTCTGATCTCGTGACCAAGCAGAGTGACGTGGTTCAGGCCGGACTCGCGGTACAGGTGGTTCTCATGGGTAATGGACATCCGGGCGCCGCATTGGTCACAGATCACGGGCTCTTCCCCCATGCCGTGACCACAACCAGTTCCGCGAGAGAACGGAACGTGACCACGACGGTGACAGTCTGGGTCCGAACTTGATACCTCCAGGACCCATTCTCCCATTCGCCGGTGAGGACCCAACCGGCACCGAGTGCATGTTCCCAGTCCTTCGTCTCGAGGCCGTGGCGGGCTATCCGCTCCGCGGCGTGGCGCGAGAGGACCACACCGCCGGTGGCCAGGATGTGGCGGACCAAGCGTTGGGCCACGTCTGGAGCCAGGGGCTCCTCGAAGGGTGGATTGATCATAAGTCAATCAGCAACATCTCGTCAACAAAAGAGCCTGTCATGGGGGTGCGCGGAAGGGGAGGCGCGCCCTGAGCGGCCGAGCCCATGCATGGCGAATGCCCCGCCCCGCCTGTGCTACCCTCGTCGCCCGATGAACGCCGACGCCTCACTCCTCCGCATCGCCGAGCCCGCCCCGCGGCCGTTCCCCGGCCTCGACTGGCGCGAACGCCTGGAGCGCCTGCTTGCCCTGATCGTGCCCCTGGGCGAGGTGGTGGTCGCCTATTCCGGGGGCGTGGATTCGAGCCTGATGTTGCGCGCCGCGCACGAGGTGCTGGGGGCGCGCGCTCACGGCGTCATCGGGCGCTCGGACTCCTACGCCGCGCGCGAGCTGGGGTTGGCGCTCGAGCAGGCAACCGCCTTCGGCGCCCAGGTGGAGGTGGTCACCACCGGGGAACTGTCGGACGCGAAGTTCCGCGCCAACGCCCTCGACCGCTGCTACCACTGCAAGAGCGAGCTTTACCGTCGGCTGGACGAGGTGGCGGCGCGCACCGGGGCCACCACCGTGCTGGACGGCACCATCACCGACGACCTCGCCGACTGGCGTCCCGGCCGGCGCGCCGCCGCCGAGCACCAGGTGCGCTCGCCGCTCGCCGAGCTGGGGTTCACCAAGGCCGACGTGCGGGCTGCCGCCGCCCACTACGGGCTGGCGAGCCGCGACAAGCCGGCCTCCCCGTGCCTCGCCTCGCGCGTCCCCTACGGGACCGAGATCACGCGCGACATCCTCGGCATGGTCGAGCGGGCCGAGGATCTGGTCCGCTCCCTGGGCTTCCGCGAGCTGCGGGTCCGGCACCACGGAGAGCTGGCCCGGGTGGAGCTGCCGCTCGGGGATCTCCCGCGGGCACTGCTGCCGGACGTGCGCGGGAGGATGGTCGAGGGGCTCACGGAACTCGGGTATCGTTTTGTGACACTTGACCTGGCCGGCCTCCGTTCCGGCAGCCTCAACCCCACGTCGGGCGCAAATCAAATATTTACAACACATTATCCTGAAAACGTCGAGACCACCGCTAAAGGCCTGCCTGGAGCCGCGCTCGCCGGGGCCATCAACATTGTCCCGTCCATAACCTTCCGGGAACCGCCGACTACCTGATGAGGGTATCAACCCTGCGCCCCTACGGAGGCGGCGGCACAGAGCGCGATCTTCGCTGAGATCGTCCGTGCGCCGGGCCTCGTGCACCGGTAAGCCGATGGTCTCGGTCGGATCGAAAGGTCCGGGAGCATCGGCCTTTGTGTTTTCCGCCCACCTGTAGGAGGAGGAGACTCGATGAACAATGCGAAGCCCACCGCCAGGAAGCCCCGA
>CAYPAE010000282.1:0-3856 GCA_964408595.1 uncultured Gemmatimonadaceae bacterium
TCCGGCTCGCCAAAGACGGTGAACAGGTTACCGGCGCCTGTCTTCTTGAGCTGGACGGCCCGGCCACGGATCCGCGATACTCGCCGACTACTCGAGGCCATCGTGCTGGTCGTCGGAACTGCGGGCGCCGCGGATCTTGGCCTGCTCCGGAGCGTCCAGCTCCCGTTCCTGGAGGAGGTGGAGTACACCTACCTCCTCTACCCGTTCGTGGTCTGGGCGGCGGTCCGGTTCGGGCCCCGCGGCGCGTCGCTGCTCACGCTCGTGGTCGCCGCGCTGGCCGTGTGGCACACCGCTCGTGGCGGGGGCCCGTTCCTCGTCGGCTCGACCGGCGGGACGCTCTTCGCCGTCGCGTGCTACCTCCTCGTCCTCGCGGTGACCGGGCTCGGGGTCGCGTCCGCGGTGTGGTCGGAGCGTGACCGGGCGACCCGCGCGCTCCAGCGGAGCGAGGAGCGCCTCCATCTGGCGCTCGACTCCGCCAGGATGGGGATCTGGTACTGGTCGGTCGACACCAACAGCCTCGTCTGGGACGACAACCTGCGCTGGCTGTACGGGCTCGGACCCGACGAGGTGGTGGCGAGCTACGACCAGTTCCTGAGCCGGGTGCATCCCGACGACCGGCAGTTCGTGTCCCAGTCGGTGGAGCGCGCCCTCAAGGAGGGCCAGGCGCTCGATTACGAGTTCCGGATCCTGCTGCCCGACGGGCGGATCCGATGGATCGCGGATCAGGGCAAGGTCGGACGCGATCCGTCAGGGCGGCCGCTCTATCTCACCGGTGTCTGCATGGACGTGACCGACCGCCGCGCGTCAGAGGAGCGTCTCCGCCAGTCGCACCGCATGGAGTCGGTCGGTCGGCTCGCCGGCGGCGTGGCGCACGAGACCAACAACCAGATGGGCGTGGTCCTGGGCGCCGCGGCTTTCGTGCTCGGCCGGTCCGACGTGCCCGAAGCCGTCCGGGCCGACGTGGAGCACATCCGGAAGGCGGCCGAGCGAACGGCGGCCGTGACGGCGCAGTTACTGGCCTTCAGCCGCCGCCAGATCCTGCGGCCGGTGGTTCTGGACCTGAGTGGGCTGGTGAAGAGCTGGGAGGGCGTGCTTCGGCGGGTCATGGGAGAAGACTGTACCCTCCTGCTGCGGCCGGGTGAGGCGGTGGCGCCCATCCGTGCCGACCCCGGACAGCTCGAGCAGGTGCTGCTGAACCTCGCGCTGAACGCCCGCGATGCGATGCCGAGGGGCGGCACGCTCACGGTCGAGACCTTCGTCGCGGAAATCACGGAGCAGTACGCCAGGCAGCGGCCGGGAGTGGCGATCCGCTCCGGGTCCTACGCGGTGCTGGCGGTGAGCGACACGGGACACGGGATGGATCGCGAGACGCTGGGCCAGGTGTTCGAGCCGTTCTTCACCACCAAGGGAGTCGGGCACGGCACCGGTCTCGGCCTCTCCACGGTTTACGGCATCGTGAAGCAATCCGACGGCTACGTGTGGGCCTACAGCGAGCCGGGGCGGGGCAGCACCTTCAAGGTCTATCTGCCGGTGACTGGGAATGACGTGCCGAGCCCGGCTCCGTCGGCTCCGTCTCCGCCTCCCGTGCGCGCCGGCCGGGGAGAGTCGGTGCTCCTGGTCGAGGACGACGAGGGAGTGAGGCAGGTGACCAGGCGCGCGCTGGAGGCAGGCGGCTACCGGGTTCTGGAGGCGGCGAACGGCCTCGACGCCCTCCAGCTGCTGAGGTCCACCAGCGGCCCGATCGGGCTCGTTCTCACCGATGTCGTGATGCCCGTGATGAGCGGGCGCGATCTCGCCGCGCGGATCGCCGAGCTGCGGCCGGGGACGCCGGTGCTCTTCACCTCGGGGTACACCGACGGCGAGATCGTCCGCCGCGGCCTGCTCGACCCGGATGCGGCCTTCATCCAGAAGCCGTTCGGGCCGGAAGTGATCGTCCGGATCGTGCGCGAGCGGCTCGAGGGAGCTAGCTTGCCCCCGACGGCCCCGCCGCGGTCCTCGGCGGCGGCGCTCGACCCACAGGAACCCGCATGATCGAAGACTTCCGCCGGCGGCTCGCCCGCTGGCGTACCACCCCGGCCGCCTGGATCTGGCCGCTTGCGGTCGTAACGACGATTGCCGCCGCCGCCCTCGCCTTGCGCTGGTGGCGGGCGCAGCCAGGCACACCACCCACCGTCACCTACTCCACCTTTCTGACCCGCCTGGACCAGGGTGCGGTCCGCTCGATCACCGTCATCCCGGGCTCCGAAGTTCGGGGAGTCTGGTCCCGCGCGGTGCCCGATGCGGCGGCCGGCGCGGCGTTTCGGGTGGACTATCCGACCTTCGAGGTGACCCCGGTGCTGGAGCGGGCGGAACGCGCCGGTACTCCGGTCACCCTCCAGCCCCGAAGCGGCCTCAACGCGGACTTCTGGCGCGAGGTGCTGCTCGTCGCGGTGGCGCTCATCGTCATCGGGTTCGTCCTGCGCCGCCAGATTGGCGGAGGGTCGGAGATGGGCGGCATCGGCGCCGCGCGGCGGAGCCGCACGACCTTCGGCGACGTAGGCGGCCACGAGGGTACCGTCGCCGAGCTGCGCGAGCTGGTCGAGTTCCTCAAGACGCCCGAGGCATTCCAGGCCGTCGGGGCGCGGACCCCGAAGGGAGTCCTGATGTTCGGCCCGCCCGGCACCGGGAAGACCTTGATGGCCCGGGCGGTCGCCGGCGAGGCGGGAGTGCCGTTCTTCGTCATCAGCGGCAGCGAGGTCACCGGCTTTCTCATCGGCCTCGGAGTCGCCCGGATCAAGAAGCTCTTCCGCCAGGCGCGGAAGCGCGGCGGCGTGATTTTCATCGACGAGCTCGACGCCATCGGCGGCCGGCGCGGCCGGAATCAGAGTCACAACGAGGACGACCGCACCCTCAACCAGCTCCTGGTGGAGATGGATGGGTTCTCACCCCGCCAGCATGTGCTGGTGATCGGCGCGACCAACCGGCAGGAGGACCTCGATCATGCGCTGCTCCGGCCCGGCCGGTTCGACCGCGCGGTCGCGGTCGGCCTGCCCACCGCGTCGGAGCGCGAGGCGATCCTGCGCCTGCACGTGCGGCAGCGGGGCGTGCCGCTCGATGCCGACGTAGACCTCGCCCGGCTCGCGCGGCTCATGCCGCAGAACAGCGGGGCTGACCTGGCCAATCTGGTGAACGAAGCCGCCATCGCCGCGGCGCGGGAGCGGGTCGGCGTGGTCGCCTGGCGCCACTTCGAGCAGGCTCGCGACCGGGTCCTGCTCGGGAAGGAGCGCACCGGCTTCCGCGCCACCGACGACGAATGGCGCGCCGTCGCGGTCCATGAGGCGGGACACGCGCTCGCCGGCCTGCTCTTCCACGCCGAGGACGGGCTGCACAAGGTCACCATCCAACCGCGCGGGCAGGCCATGGGGGTCGCCCACTTCTCGCCCGGCGAGCTGGTGCTGCACACCCGTCGCTATCTCGAGGGCCAGATCTGCAAGGGGCTCGGCGGCCGTGCTGCGGAGGAGATCGTGTTTGGGCACGATGCGGTGACCAGCGGGGCGAAGGCCGACCTCCAGCATACCACCCGGGTCGCCCGCGAGATGGTCTACAAGCTGGGGATGGGCCCCAACACCGGGCTGGTCGCCTTCGACGAGCGGGAGAGCGGCGGCGCGGTGAGCGCCGAGCTGCACGCGGCGATGGACCGGGACGTCCGGCTCATCGTGGAACTGCTGTACACCCGAGTGCGCGAAGCGATCGAGCTGCACCGCACCGCACTGGAGGCGCTGGCCGAGGCGCTGCTCGATCGGGAGACGCTGGAAGGGAACGAGGCACTCTCGATTCTCCAGACCCACGGCGTCGCGATGGAGGAGGCCCTCCGGCG
>CAYPAE010000283.1:0-3840 GCA_964408595.1 uncultured Gemmatimonadaceae bacterium
GGGCGAGCATCAGACCGACTGCCGCGGCGGTGCCGACGCCGAGCCGGAACGCGCGCGCGACTCCGAAGAGAATGCCGCCTTTGAGGACCAGCAGCCCGCCGAGGAGCGCAAGGAGCAGCGGGGCCGTCCGGGACAGCATCGCGACGTCGACGCTCATGCCGACGGTCATGAAGAAGAGCGCGAGGAGAATACCTCGGAACGGCTGGATGTCGCCCTCGACCTGCGGCCGGTACTCCGTCTCCGCGATGAGCACACCGGCCAGGAAGGCGCCCAGCGCCATCGACAGACCCGCCTGCTCGGTCAGCCAGCCGATGCCCAGCACCAGGAGCAGCACGATGGCAGTGAAGAGCTCGGGATCGCCGCCTCGAGTCACCGCCCGGAGCAGCGGCCGGAGCAGCAGCCGCCCGAGGGCGAGGATCAGCACCAGCGCGAGCGCCGCCTTGAGAAAGGCGAGCCCGAGCGCCGGCAGCACCCGTGCCTCCGGGCCCCGGAGAAGCGGGATCAGGGCGAGGAGTGGCACCACTGCCAGGTCCTGGAGCAGGAGCACCGCGAACGCCACGCGGCCGCGCGGCGTCGCGTGCTCGCGCCGCTCGATCCGCACTTGGAGAGCGACGGCGGTGGACGAGAGCGCCAGTCCGCCGCCGAGGACCAGAGCCGCCGGGCTTGGAACTCCGACGAGCCGCAGCAACCCCCAGATGATCACCGCGGTGGCGCCGACCTGGGCGATGCCGAGGCCGAAGACGTAGCGCCGGAGCGCCGTGAGGCGCGCGATGGAGAGGGACAGGCCGATGGAGAAGAGGAGGAAGATCACGCCGAACTGGCCCAGGACGCTCGCGGCTTGGATCTCTCGTATCAGGCCCAACCCGTGCGGGCCGATCAGAGTGCCGGCGACCAGGTACCCGAGCACCGCGCTCGCGCGGAGCCGGCGGAAGAGCGGCACCACGGCCACGGCGGCGAGCAGGATGATCAACAGGTCCTGGAGATTGAGGGATTCCGCCATCGATGCCTAGTCGTGCTCCACGGACGGGAGGCTGGCCCGGAGCGCGTTGAGGATGACCGCCACGTCGATGGCTTCCTGCGCGAGCGCCCCGGCAACCGGCGGGAGCCAGCCCAGGCTGGCGGCCGCCATCCCCAGGCCGCTGAGCCCTAGGCCGGCCCAGATGCTCTGCCGGGCCAGCCGAAGGGTCCGCCGGCTGATCGCGATGGCAGTCACCACGCGCGACGGGTCGTCGGCGAGGAGCACGGCGTCGGCCGCCTCGGCGGAGATCCCGCCGCCCCCGGATGCCAGGGCGATCCCGACGGTCGCGCTGCTCAACGCCGGCGCGTCGTTGGTCCCATCGCCCACCATCAGGACCCTCTCGCCGGCCTTCACGAGGCGCCGGACGTGGGCCTCCTTGTCCTCCGGCAGCAACTCGCCATGCGCCTCCTCGATTCCCATCGCCCGCGCGATGGCGTTGGTGTTGGCCCGGTCGTCGCCCGAGAGCAGGACGACCTGCCGGAGACCTAGCGTGCGCAGACGAGGCACGAGCCCCTCCATCTCCGGGCGGATTCGGTCGGCGTACTCGATGATGCCCGCCGGCCGGCTACCGACTACGACGAAGGCGCGCAGCTCTGCCCCGTCCTCCCGCGCGCGCCGCTCGCGCAGCTCCCGCAACGCAGGCTCGGCCTCGGGGTACCGCTCGGCGACAAACGCCCACCCCCCGACCGAGACCTCGCGGGAATCGACCATGCCCGAGACCCCCTGTCCGGGCGCCTCGACCACGTCCCTCGCCTCGGGCGCCGCGATCCCTCGGGCCGCCGCCTCTTCGACGACCGTGCGGGCGAGCAGGTGACCGGAGCCTTGCTCCACGCTCGCGGCAAGGCCGAGCAGCTCGTCCTCGCCGAATCCGGGCAACGCGAGCACGTGAGAAACGCGTGGGCGCCCAATGGTCAGGGTCCCGGTCTTGTCGAAGATGCCTACCGTGACCTGGCCGAGCTGCTCCAGGGCGGTGCCGTGGCGGAAGATGATGCCATATCGCGCCGCCCGATTGATCCCGCCGATGATGGCCACGGGCGTTGCGAGGATCAGAGGGCAGGGCGTCGCGACGACCAGCACGGCGAGCGCACGCACCGGATCGCCGGAGAGCGCGTAGGCCGCGCCGCAGACCGCGAGTGTGAGCGGGGTGAACCAGATCGCGTAGCGGTCCGCGAGGCGCTGGAGCGGCGACTTGCTCGCCTGGGCGGTGCGCACCAACTCCACGATCCTGGCATACTGGCTCTCGCCGGCGGGCGAGGTCGCCCGGATCCTGAAAGGGCGGTCCAGGTTCACGCTGCCGCTGAGGAACCTAACGCCGGGACGGGCCGCGACCGGAATAGGCTCGCCAGTGAGCCGGGAGGTGTCCACGCTGGAGGTCCCGTCCACCACCTCGGCGTCGCAGGGGATCAGCTCGCCGGGCCGGACCAGGAGCTCGTCGCCCACCTCGACGGCGTCCACCGGCACGTCTTCCGGTCCCCGGTCGCCGATCCGGTGCGCGATCCGCGGCGCCGCCGCCTCGAGCTCGCGCACCGCCTCTGAGGCTCGCCCCTCCGCATAGCGCTCCAGCGCCTCGCCGCCGGTCTGCATCAGCACGACGATGAGCCCCGCGAGCGGCTCGCCGAGCAGCAGGGCCGCGAGGATCGCCAGCATCGCCACCAGGTCGGCGGCGAACCGGCCCGCCGCAACCCCGCGCAGCGTGTGCCAGACGACCGGAGCGCCGGTGATGGCAAGGCCGGCGCTCCAGACGATCACGGCGGGTTCCGGTCCGATGGCGTACCGGATGGCGAGACCGGAGACTATGCAGAGAAGGGCGCCGGTCGGGAGTACGCCCGCGCCCCGGGTCGTCAGTGCGACTCGGCCCCGACTTCCGACTCGCCCGCGCGGCGAAGACTGAAGCCCACGCCCCGGACGGTCGTCAACAACTGGTCCCCGGCCGCCTCGCTCAGCTTCCGGCGCAGGTTGCCCACGTGGACGTCCACCACGTTGCTCTCCGGGTCGAAGTGCATGTCCCATACCTTCTCCAGGAGCGTGGTCCGGCGCACGACCTCCTCCGGATGGAGGAGGAAGTATTCGAGAAGCTGAAACTCCTTGGGAGTGAGATCGAGCCTGTCGTCATTGATCGAGGCCTGGTGCCGCAGGCGGTCCAGGGTGATCGGACCGTAGCGCAGAATCTCGAGCCGCTCGGCGCCGCCGCGCCGGTGGAGCGCGCGGACCCGGGCGAGCAGCTCGTCGAACCGGAAGGGCTTGGCCAGGTAGTCGTCCGCGCCCGCGTCGAGCCCGCGAACCACGTCCTCCACCGCGTCGCGCGAGGTGAGCATCAAGATGGGGGTGTTCCGCCCCTCGCGCCTGAGCTCGGTGGCGACCTGGAAGCCGTTCTTCTTCGGCAGCACGATATCGAGGAGGATGACGTCGTACTCGTACACGTGGGCCAGCATGACGGCCTCGTCGCCATCCGGCGCGACGTCCACCACGTAGCCCTCTTCCCGCAGGCCCTGCTCGATGAACCCGGCGACCTTCCGGTCGTCTTCCACGACGAGGATCTTCATGAATGACAATTTGGGTGGTGGCGGCTGAACGCTCCGGGAAGCCAGTATGAAGAAGCCTTCATGATGCGGCGGTGGCGGGGAGCTCCAGGACGAACTCGCCGCCGGCTCCGGGGTGGGAGAAAGCTCGCAGGTTCCCGCCAAGGAGTCTGGCGAGACGGCGGGAGAGGGGGAGCCCGAGGCCGACGCCGCGCATGTCCCCTTCCTTCTTGGTGGCGTAGATGTCGAAGACGCGCTCCAAGTCCGACGGCGGGATCCCGGGCCCCTCGTCACTCACCGTGT
>CAYPAE010000284.1:0-3810 GCA_964408595.1 uncultured Gemmatimonadaceae bacterium
CTGAGCCGCGTTTCGGCTCCTTCGCTTCGCTCAGGATGACATGACCGGCGCTAACCGAGTCACCCCAAGAAACATTAGATTGCGATCCGTGCTGATCGACATTCACGCGCACTTCCTTCACGACCGCACCCCGCGGGCCGACTGGCGCGAGCGCAACGCCAGCCGGCTGCGCGCCGGGGAGCGGGTCGGCATCACGATCCACGTCGCCTCCATCCTCGGGAGCTGGGGCTTCAGCTCGCCGATCTACTTCCCGTCGCCCGACGACTGCCGGTACGGGAACGACTACATGCTCCGGCTCCAGCGCGAGCATCCCGAGCGGATCCGCGGCTACGTCGCCGTCAACCCCAACTACACCGACCACGCGCTCGGCGAGATCCGCCGCGGTCTGGACGCGGGAATGATCGGCGTCAAGCTGGCCGCGAGCCGGAGGGCGGACGACCCGCTCCTCGACCCGGTCTGCGCCCTCGCGGCCGAGCGCGGCGTACCCGTCCTCCAGCACGTCTGGCAGCACCGCCGGCGCGATTACCCCGGGCAGGAAGCCTCCGACGCGGTCGAGCTGGGCCGCCTCGCCGCGCGGCACAAGTCGGTGCCCTTCATCCTCGCGCACATCGGGGGCGGCGGAGACTGGCTGCATTCGCTCCCCGAGGTCCGCGGGCTTCCGAACGTGCTGGTGGATCTCTCGGGAAGCGGCGTGGACGGCGGGATGCTCGAGGCGTGCATCGAGGCGGTCGGCGTCGAACGCCTGCTCTGGGGGTGCGACCTCACCATCGAGACGGGGTGGGCCAAGCTCCGCTACCTGGAGCGCATCCTCCCAGCCGCCGACCTCGACCTGGTGCGCTGGCGGAACGCCGCGCGGATCTTCCCTCCCGGCGCGTTCCCGTCCGACTGATGCGTACCGACGTCAACGCGTTTCTCGGCTCTTACCCCTTCCGCCGAGTGCCAGGCACCTCTCCGGCTGGGCTCCTCGCCGCCATGGACCGCACCGGCATCGACGAGGCATGGGTGAGCCATCTCCCCGGGATCTTCTGGCGCGATCCGGCCGCGGGAAACGGGTGGCTGGTCGAGGCGGCTCGACAGCACTTGAGGCTGCGGCCGGTTCTCGCGGTGCACCCGGAGATCGCCGGATGGGAGACCGTGCTCCGGTCGGCGGCAGACGCGGGAGCCCCCGCGGTGCGCTGCGATCCGACCTGCTACGGCATCGCGCCGGCGGGGCCATCCATGCGCGCGCTGGTCGTGGCGTGCGGCCGCGCCGGGGTCGCGCTGATGCTCGCCGTGCGGCTGGAGGACGGCCGGCAGCGGCACCCCAACGACCATGCCGCCGAGCTGCCGGCGGCCGCGGTTCGGGCGCTGGTGCGCGCCGACTCCGCCGTACGGATCATCGTCACCCACGCTGATCGTCCGTTCATCGAGGAGGTCCACTTCGGGTCCACGCCGGACGAGGCGCGGAGAACGTGGTGGGACATCTCCTGGATCTGGGGGCCGCCGGAGGATCATCTCGAGACGCTGCTCGGCACCGTCGGACCGGCGCGGTTCGTCTTCGGCACCGGTCAGCCCCTCCGCATTCCCGAGAACGCGGTCGCGAAGCTCGACCTGCTCGATCTCACGCCCGCCGACCGGGCCGCGATCGAGGCCGGCAACGCGGCGCATGCGCGAGCCGGATGATGAGCGACCTACCTCATCCCCAGCGAAGCGGGTGGGGCTCCTCCGGGGCGCTTACGAACGCTCTGGTACGGAGCCCGGGCAAACTGCGCCCGGTCTCCTCCCCGCCGCGTTCTAACGCGCCCCTGCGGAGCCCCACCCGCTTCGCTCGGGATGAGGTGCTAGCCGGTCAAGGCTGCCCCGCTGCCCCGCCGCCCCGCCGCCCCGCCGCCGAGCCGTGACCGCTATCGCCTCCCGAATCGAGTGGGGGCTCATCCCCGCCGTACCGGTGCCCTTCCGCGGTACCGACATCGACGCGACGGCTCAGCGCACCTATGCCCGCTGGATGGCGGCGCACCCGGTCGCGGGCGCCGCCGTCTGGGCTCACACCGGCCGGGGCCCGCACTTGAGCGCGGAGCAGCGCCGCGAGGTGCTGGAGACCTGGAGGGAGGCGCTGCCCGACCGCGTCGTGGTCGCCGGGGCGCGCGACATCACCATGGCGATCGAGGCTCGCCGCGGCCATGCCGACGCGCTGCTCGCCTTTCCCGAGCGGAACGACCCGGTCGGCTACCACCGCCGGCTGGGCCGGGAGCTGCCGGTCATCGCTTTCTATCTCTACGAAGCGGCCGGCGGCGTCCCCTACGACGACCCGACCCTCCACGCCATCCTCGACCTCCCCGAAGTCGTCGGCGTCAAGGTCGCCACGCTCGATTCGGTCATGACCTTCCAGCGGCTCGCCGCGCTGATGCGAAGCCATCCCGACAAGATGCTCGTCACCGGCGAGGACCGGTTCTTCGGCTATTCGGTGATGGCCGGCGCCACATCGGCACTGGTCGGCATGGGCGCGGCGCTGCCCGACATGCAGGCCGAGCTGCTCCACGCCTGGCGCGACCGGCAGTGGGACCGCTTCGTCGCGCTGTCGGCCCTCTGCGACCGGCTGGCGCAGGTGACCTTCACCGAGCCGATGGAGGGCTACATCCGCCGCATGCTCTGGGCTGCCGCCGCCGACGGCGCACTCCCCCGCGAGGCGTGCGACGACCCGTGGGGCCCCGCGCTCCCCGAGAGCGAGCGGGAGGCGGTGGAACAGGTGGTGGCGGATGCGCGCGCGTCTCGAGGGTGACTTCGAGCGCTTCCGCGGCGGGCTCCCGGCCGATCTGGCGTCGCACGTGCGAGAGGTCTACCGGATAGATCTGACCGCGCGATACCTCGGGTTCACCTTGCCGCACCCGATCGGCAAGGGCTCCGGCCAGCTCTCCCTCAATCAGGAGCAACTGGAGAACGATCGCGCCGCGGGCCTCGCCTTCGTGGTGCTGAAGACCGTGATCGCGGAGGATGCCGCCGGCATCCGCGCCATGGACGCGTGGGCGATTCACGAGACCCGGATGCGGGTCGAGAAGGCGCGCTCGGCATCCGGGCTCGATGGTTGGACGGTGACGTGGAAGGGCAGGGGCTGGGACCGCTCGTTCGACGACTATCTCGATCTCGTCAGGACCGCGGGTGAGATGACCCGCTCCGGCGCGATGCTGGTGGTGCCGTCGGCCAAGTACCATCTGCCGAGGAGCGATGAGGAATTCCGGGAGGGCGAGTACCGCCATACCACGGAGCGCCTGGCCGGGGCGTGGGGTGGAGATTTCCTGCCGTTGGAGAAGGACTTCTCGCCGACGCTCGCGGGTGACGCGCTCGCCGACGAGCGCGACCGGATTCTGCGCTGGCTGCACGAGGTACCCGGACTGATCCGCCGGGGCGCCGGCCGCATTCCGGCGCGGATCGCCCTCAAGCTGATGAACGCGCGTCACGGAGACCCGTTCCAGCTCGACATGGTGAAAGCGGCCGGCGGCGCCGACACCCTGGTATGCTTCAACCGGCTCTGGTCGGACGCGCGGCGCGTGGCGTACGGCGGCTACGACCTGAGCGATCGCAACCTGCGGACCCTCGAGGCGGTGAGGGCGTCCCGTCTCGAAAGGCCCGCACTGAGTGGGACGGGGAACGTCTCCTCGGGCCGCATGATTCTCGAGTACGCCAAGCTGGGCTGCGAGAGCGTACAGCTCCACACCTTCTTCCAGCTTCCGCTCTCGGAATATCCCGCCACCGCGGGCTCCCGCACCCAGCGCGCGCTGCACGCGCTCGTGTTCCACCCGAATAGCGGTCTGATCGCCGGGCTGCTCGACCTCG
>CAYPAE010000285.1:0-3795 GCA_964408595.1 uncultured Gemmatimonadaceae bacterium
CCCCGAGTGCGAGGGCCGCAAACTGGAGCGGCTGATGTCGCTCCCCGCCCGTCCGGCCTCCGGCGGCAAGCAGGCGGACCCATTCGGCAAGCTCAGGGCAGGCCTGAGCCGGCTCGGACCACCGCCGGGCGGTGGGTGCTGCGGGGGCGGCTGCCACACGCACAGCCACTGACCACCCGGCTCACTCGACTTCGCGATCGCCTCGCCGTCCACCGCGCCCGGGTGGATGAGCGGGGCGATCCGCTGGTGTGGGCGGCAGTCGCGGTCATCCTCGCTCCCGATCCTGACTCGGTTCTCCTGATCCGGCGCGCCGATCGGGCGGGAGATCCGTGGTCCGGGCACATGGCGCTTCCGGGCGGCCGCCAGGACCCCGGCGAGGCGGACCTGCTGACCACCGCCATCCGCGAGACCGCTGAAGAGGTGGGTCTGGAGCTCCGGCCCGAGCACCTGATCGGCAGCCTCGACGACGTGGTGCCACGGACCCCCTCGCTGCCGCCCATCGCCGTCCGGCCCTATGTCTTCGCCCTCGCCCGCCGGCCGGAGCTCTCCCTCAACCCGGAAGTCGCGGCTGCGCGGTGGGTCCCTCTCGACCTTCTGCTCCATCCCGACACCCGCCACTCGATCTGGCTCGAGATCCGGGGCGAGAGCCGGGAGTTCCCGGCCTACCGGCTCGACGACTCGGTCGTTTGGGGGATGACGGAGCGGATTCTGTCTGGATTGCTCGAGCAGCTCCGAAACTGACAGAGTGTCACCCTGAGCGCAGCGAAGGGGCCCATGCCGAACATGGTCCCCTTCACTTCGTTCAGGGTGACAACTTCTGCCAACCTGCGACCGAGTCTTGACATTAGACCAGGCTCACCCCAAATTTAGCCCATCCTAATTCTGAGTTTCGGATGAACTCAGCCGTACAGCACGAACCACTCACCCGGTCGGTCGAGGACTATCTCAAAGCCATCTATCGGCTTTCGCCGCGGGGCAGGACGGCCTCGACCAGCGAGATCGCCCACCGCCTGGAGCTCTCGCCCGCCTCGGTGAGCGGGATGGTGAAGCGGCTCTCCGAGCAGGGTCTGCTGGAGCATGTGCCCTACAAGGGAGTCCAGCTCACCGCCGACGGCCGCCGCGCCGCGCTCCGAATGTTGCGCCGCCACCGGCTGATCGAGGCTTACCTCGTGGCGTCCCTGGGCTACACCTGGGACACGGTTCACGACGAGGCCGAGCGGCTCGAGCACGCGGTTTCCGATACCCTGGTCGAACGCATGGCCGCGGTGCTCGGCAATCCGGCCGTGGATCCCCATGGCGATCCGATCCCGACCCCCGACGGCGACATCAACGAGCCCGCCAGCATCCCGCTGTCCGAGGTGCCGGCCGGCAGTAACGTCGAGGTCCGCCAGGTGGAGGAGAGCCAGCCCGACCGGTTGCGCTACATCGCGTCGGTCGGGCTGCGGCCTGGCGTGCACATCACCGTCGTCGATCGGCAGCCGTTCCAGGGACCGATCACCATCGAGATAGCAGGGCAGACCCATATCATCGGTAACGAGCTGGGGCAGGTCGTGCGCTGCGCCAGTGACGGGGATGCATGAGCGCCCAAGTCATGGCCCCTTCTCCGCTCAGGGTGACAATGCCAGAGGAAGTGAAACAATGTCGAATCGCAAAGTCTCCCGTCGCGACGCGCTGAGGGCGGGTGCGCTCGGCACCGTCGGCCTGGCCGCGGGCGCCGGCGGGCTCTCGCTTCAGGCGCTCGGCCAGGGCACCGCGCCGCAGAGTCCGACCCATGGCTCGCACCACGACATGGTGACGGTGGGCCAGCTCGCACCCGGCTCCTTCGACCCGACCGCGTTCCTCACCCGGTTCGACGGCGGCAACATCTCCCGCCTGGCGTCGGGCCAGGTGCTGCGCGAGTACCAGATCGTGGCCGAGGATCGGGAGATCGAGGTGGCGCCCGGCGTCTTCTATCCGGCCTGGACCTACAACGGCCAGGTGCCCGGCCCGACCATCCGCGTCACCGAGGGAGACCGGCTCCGGATCCGCTTCACCAACAAAGGCAGCCACGCGCACAGCATGCACTTTCACGGGATCCACCCGTCGAGTATGGACGGCGCCTTCGAGCCGGTGCACCCGGGCCGGAGCTTCGTCTACGAGTTCGACGCCGAGCCGTTCGGGCTTCACCTGTATCACTGCCACACCGTGCCGATCAAGCGGCATATCCACAAGGGTCTCTACGGCGCCTTCATCATCGACCCCAAGGAGGGACGTCCGCTCGCGAATGAAATGGTCATGGTGATGAACGGGTTCGACACCAACTTCGACAACGAGAACGAGGTCTACGCGGTCAACACGGTCGCGTTCCACTATCAGAAGCACCCGATCACGATCCGGCAGCACGAGCTCAACCGGATCTACGTGGTCAACGTGACCGAGTTCGACCTGCTCAACTCGTTCCACATCCACGGCAACTTCTATCGGCTGTACCGGACCGGCACCGACCTCCAGCGCTACGAGTACACCGACATGGTGTCGCTGGCACAGGGCGAGCGGGCCATCCTGGAGTTCACCTACAAGCATCCGGGTCCGTTCATGTTCCACGCCCACCAGAGCGAGTTCGCCGAGCTGGGGTGGAGCGGGATCTTCCTGGTGCAGGAGGTCCCCCATGCCTGAGCTCGAGACCCCCGCGCACCCGAGCCGCTCGCCGGTGCCGCCGATCTCTCCCGAGCCGCCGGAGCGGGGCGGGCTGCCGGTGTGGTTCAAGGGACTCGCGCCGCTCGTGCTGCTGGCGGGGCTCGTGTTCCTGTTCCTGCGCATCGGCCCGGTCGGCGTGTTCCGCGCGACGTTTCCCCCGGTCGAGGAGCTGACCCTGGAGCGGATCCGCCTCCCCGAGCCAGGCGTGATGGAGGTGAGCGTGGTGAACGGCGGTCCCGAGGCGGTCACCATCGCCCAGGTGATGGTGGACAACGCCAACTGGGTCCACACCGTGGACGGGAACCGCAGGGTGGATCGCCTGGAGCGGAGGACGGTGCGGATCCCGTATCCCTGGGTCGAGGGAGAGCCCCACACGGTCACAATGGTGACCCACACCGGTCTCACGTTTTCGACCGAGATCGCGGTCGCGACCCAGTCGCCTGCGGTGGACGGGCGCTACCTCGGCACCTTCGCCCTGCTCGGCGTGTACGCGGGGGTCATTCCGGTCTTCATCGGCCTGCTCTGGCTGCCGTTCGTCCGGTCCATCGAGCGGCGGTGGATCGACTTCTTCCTGAGCCTCACAATCGGTCTGCTCGTCTTCCTCGGCGTGGACGCCTTGGAGGAGGCACTCGCCACCTCCGCGCTCGTCCCAGGCGCCTTCCAAGGCCTGGCACTCGTCGTCTTCGGCCTGCTCGGCACGCCGCTCATCATCGGCGCGATCGGCGAGTGGCGCGCGCGGGGGCGTGGCGAGCGGTCGCCGCTGTGGGTCGCCGGGCTGATCGCATTCGGCATCGGGCTCCACAACCTCGGCGAAGGACTCGCCATCGGCACCTCGTACGCCACCGGCGAGATCGCCCTCGGCACCTTCCTGGTGATCGGGTTCCTGCTGCACAACACCACCGAGGGGCTCGGCATCGTGACGCCTCTCGCCGGCGAGCGGCCGCGTCTCCGCACCCTCCTGCTGCTCGGCGCACTGGCCGGCGTGCCCACGGTGCTCGGCGCCTGGATCGGCGGGTTCACCTACTCGCCCATCTGGACCACGCTGTTCTTCGCCATCGGCGCCGGCGCGATCGTGCTGGTGGTGTACGAGCTGTGGCGTCTCTTCGCCCGCCGCTCGCC
>CAYPAE010000286.1:0-3786 GCA_964408595.1 uncultured Gemmatimonadaceae bacterium
CCCCGGCCCGCGTCCTGATGGTAGAACTGGCAGGCGGCATTGGTCTTGTAGGGCGACTTGTCGGCCGAGAAGCGCACGTCGCGATGGATCCGGAAGACCGAATGCCGAGGGTCGCCGGTGAGCTCGGGGGCGAGGCGGGCCAGCCGGACGTCCATCTCCTCCACCAGCGCCCGCATCGGATCCCGGAGCTCGGTCTCGAAGACCGCACGGTTGCGCTCGAACCACTCGCGCCGGTTGTTCCGCTTCAGACGTCGCAGGAATCCGAGCGCCTCGGGCCGGAACCTCCCGAATCGCGTCGCGGCCGCGTGTCCCGCCACCATCGCCTCCTTTTCCCTCCTCGTGAGTCGCTTGATCGCCAGCTCTCGGCGCAGCGCGGTGCCGCGTCCGGCCGCGGTCTCGAGGTGCACCAGATTGATCGGCAGGCGGGACCTGGTGTAGGCGGCTCCCCGTCCGGCGTTGTGCGCCCGCTCCCGGGCCGCGGGGTCGGTGGTAACGCCGGTGTAGAAGGTGCCGTCGCCGCATCGCGCGACGTAAACGAACCAAGGCATATGGATTGTAATGATATGTCCCCCTCTCTATCTTCGGCTGACTCCCCCACGTCCAGTCCGAGCGTCCGAGGTACGATGCCATCCGACCAGCGGGCCGGCCGCAGCTCGCTTCCCGACCAGCGCACGTTGATGTCCTGGCTGTTCATCGGTCGGCTGACCCTCGCGGTCGGCAGCCTGATGGGCGCCGGCCTGGTCTGGACCGAGCGGCCCCAGGAGTCCTTCCTGGTCAGCGTCGTGGTGGTGATCGCCCTGACGTTCACCGCCTACGGTTTTTACATCGTCCACCTGCGCCGCCGGCGGCCGGGGAAGACGTTCCTGCTGTTCCAGGCACTGGTGGACCTGGGCGTGGTCACGACGGTGGTGCACTTCGCCGGCCAGCCGACCTCGGCGTTTCCCGCGCTCTACGTCCTGGTGGTGGCCGCCTACGCCCTGTTGATGCCGCCGGCCACCGGCGCCCTCACCGCCGTCCTGGCGTCGGCGCTCTTCCTCGGCGATACCTTGTGGACCCGGGCCGACGCCCCCGACGCGGCGTTCTGGGCCCAGATGCTGGTGTTCAATCTCGTCTTCGCGATCGTCGCGGTGCTGGGGCACCGCCTTCGCGAGGCCGGGATGGAGCAGGAGACCCTCGCCACCGAGCTCCAGCGGGTCCGGCTCGAGGCCGACGACATTCTCCGGAACATCCGCTCCGGGGTACTCACGGTGGACGGGCTCGGCCGGCTGGCGTTCATCAATCCGACCGCCGAACGGCTGCTGGACCTCGAGGGCGAGGCCCTCATCGCCCTGCCGGTGCTGGATCAATTGAAGGTCCGCTCGTCCGAGCTCTGGGCCGCGGTCGTGGCCGGGATCCGCAATGGCCGCAAGATCAGCCGAGGTGAGGGGATGGTCTCCCACCAGGGAGGCCGGACTTTCCCCATCGGGCTCAGTACGACCACATTCCGTCAGGAGGCGCAGGAGGCGCCATCGGTGACCGCCATCTTCACCGACATCTCGGACCTGAAGGAGGTGCAGGAGCTGCAGGCCCGAGCCGAGCGACTGGAGGCGGTGGCCGCGCTGAGCGCGTCGCTGGCGCACGAGATTCGGAACCCGCTGGCCTCGATCCGGAGCTCGGTCGAGCAGCTCGCCCGATCCCGCCACGCCGACGAGGACGAGCGCTTCCTCGCCGGGCTCATCGTCCGGGAGAGCGACCGGCTGAGCCGGCTCCTGAGCGAGTTCCTGGACTTCGCCCGGGTCCGGGCGACGCAGTTCGTGCCGATCGATCTCCACTCGGTGGTCACCGCGGTGGTCAGGCTCATCCGGGCCCATCCCGACTGCCGGCCCGACGCGGAGATCGTGATCGAGGGCGGGCACACCACCCTGGACGGCGACGAGGACCTGCTGCATCGGGTGATCGCCAACCTGGTCCTCAACGCGGTCCAGGCGGCCCGGGGGCCGATCAGGATCACGGTGAGCGTCGCCGCGGTTTCGGCCGCGGAGATCCCTCACGGCACCAACCTGGAGCACGCCGTCCGGCTGCAGGTGCGGGACACGGGGCCCGGCATCCCGGGCGAGATCCGGGACCGGCTCTTCGAGCCCTTCGTGTCGGGCCGGCCGGGCGGAAGCGGGCTCGGGCTCGCGATCGTCCAGCGCGCGGTCGAGGCGCACCGGGGGTTGGTCCTGGTAGAATCCGGATCGGGGACGGGTACCATCTTCACCATCTTTCTGCCCGCCAAAATGCTGGCGGAGGACGCCGCATGAGTCAGAAGCCTTCGGTCCTGGTGGTCGACGACGAGTCGGGCATTCTGGACACTCTCAGGATCCTGCTCAGGAACGAAGGGTTCGAGGTCACCACGGCACAGGGGGGGAAGGCGGGGCTGGAGCAGATCCGGTCCGGCATCCACGACCTGATCCTCTCCGACGTTCGGATGCCGCAGGTCTCCGGTCTCGATATCCTGAATGCCGCCCGCGAGCAGGACCCGATGACCCCGGTGATCCTGATGACCGCCCAGGCCTCGCTCCAGAGCGCCATCAGCGCGGTCAACTCCGGCGCCTTCTACTATATCCAGAAGCCGTTCTCCAACGACGAGCTGGTAGCCATCCTCCGCCGCGCCTGCGAGTTCCGGGCGGTGCGGGTGGAGAACAAGCAGCTCAAGCAGGAGATCCGGCGCCGGGACAAGACCGCGGTCGCCCGGCCGATCGGGAAGTCAAAGCGGTTCATGGAGTTGCTGAAGCTGGCCGAGCACGTGGCGCCGACCGAGTCCACGGTGCTGATCCAGGGCGAGAGCGGCACCGGCAAGGAGGTCGTGGCCCGCTACATCCACAACCTCTCGACCCGGACCGATGGGCCCTTCCTCTCCATCAACTGCGGCGCGTTGCCGGAGAACCTGCTGGAGAGCGAGCTCTTCGGGCATGTGAAGGGGTCGTTCACCGGCGCGGTGCGGGACAAGCAGGGGCTCTTCGCGGCGGCGCGGGGCGGCAGCTTCTTCCTCGACGAGGTCGGCGAGATGCCGCCGTCGCTTCAGGTGAAGCTCCTCCGGGTGCTTCAGGAGCGCGAGGCGATCCCGGTCGGCGCCACCGAGGCGATCCCGGTGGACGTCCGCATCATCGCCGCCACCAACCGGGACCTGGAGGAGGAGATCCGGCGGGGCAACTTCCGGTCCGACCTCTTCTACCGGCTCAACGTGATCGCCCTCAATCTTCCGCCGCTCCGCGAGCGGCGGGACGACCTGCTGCTGCTGCTCGAGGCGTTCCTCCAGGCGATGGCGCAGGAGGGCGGCACCGAGCCCAAGGCGCTCTCGTCGGACGCGCTCGACGCCGTGATGGTCTACGAGTGGCCGGGCAATGTGCGGGAGCTGGAGAACGCCCTGGAACACGCGGTGGTGCTGAGCCGGGGCAACCTGATCGAGGGCGCCGCGCTGCCGGAGCGGATCACCAAGCGCCGCAAGGAACCGCTGGTCGCCGAGCGGTCGTACCGCAACCCGACGCTGGAGGTGATCGAGCGGGCCTACATCATGTGGGTGCTCCAGGCCGAAGGCGGGAACAAGACCCGCGCGGCCGAGGTGCTGGGCATCGATCCGTCGACCCTCTACCGCAAGCTCAGCCGCTACGAGGAACAGGTGGAGGTGAAGGCGTAGACGTACCTATGGTGCGCCGTGCGAGCGGAACGAACGGTCCTGGGAGGCTGGCCAAGCCCCGCCAACCCCAGCCTCCCCGGGCTCCTCGTTTCGCTCACGGGAGCGCGGTCTCTCACGGTCACATGGTG
>CAYPAE010000287.1:0-3779 GCA_964408595.1 uncultured Gemmatimonadaceae bacterium
GGTGGCAGTGCATCCCCGAGCCGTTGTCGCCGAAGAGCGGCTTGGGCATGAACGTCGCCGTGTAGCCCAGCCGGTGGCAGACGTTCTTCACGATGTACTTGTAGATCATCATCCGGTCGGCGGTCTGCACCAGCGAGCCGAACCGGATGTCGATCTCCGCCTGGCCGGCGGTCGCCACCTCGTGGTGCTGCACCTCGACCGGGACCCCCGCCTCGATCAGCGCGAGCATGATCTTCGACCGCACGTCCTGTAGGCGGTCGACCGGCGGTACCGGGAAATAGCCCTCCTTGTGCCGCGGCCGGTGACCCAGGTTCGGGGTCCCGTTGGAGCCGGAGTTCCAGACCCCTTCCTCCGAGTCGATGTGGTAGTAGCCCTCGAACGCGTTCTGGTCGAAGCGCACCGAGTTGAAGATGAAGAACTCCGCCTCCGGTCCCCAGTACGAGGTGGTGGCGATTCCGGTGGTCTTCAGGTACTCCTCGGCCTTGAACGCGATGAACCGCGGGTCGCGCGAGTACGGCTCGAGCGTGATCGGGTCGTAGATGTCGCAGGTGAGGGAGAGCGTCGGCACCTCGAGCACCGGATCCACGAACGCGCTCGCGGGATCGGGAAGCAGGAGCATGTCGCTCTCGTTGATCGCCTGGAATCCGCGAATGGACGAGCCGTCGAATCCCAGTCCCTCGCGGAATACGTCCTCGTCCAACGCGCTCGCCGGAATCGAGAAGTGCTGCCATGTGCCGGGCAGGTCGCAGAACTTGACATCCACGACCTGGAGCTTGCGCTCGCGGACAAGATCCAGGACCCGGCGCGCCTCCCCTGTCTTGGAGGTCCGGGTGAACGTCGTGGTCTTGGCGGTGGTGGCCATGTACGCCTCGCGCGGATGGTGACGGTCAGGAGTCGGAAACGGGTTGCTGGAGATCCCAAGGCGCACAACGGCGACGCCCCTGAGCCGCCAGGGGCGAGCTCAGGGGCGTCTGGTCGAGCGGAAGTCCGCTCACGCCAATGGCCCGGGCGCTCGCCTAGGGTCCAGCCGACGGTTTCGGTGGACGTTCGCGATCGACTGTCGGCGGACCCTGGGACGCATCGCTACCTCGTGACTGGTTCGGAACCCCTGGTTCAGAATATCCCGCGGTACATGATGTGTCAAGCGAATCGTGCATATTGTGCAGAAATTGGCAGGCAGAACCTCAGAGATCCGCACACATTTCGCCGTGTCGCGCTCCGGCATGTGCTGGAAGGGCAACCCTCAAGAGGCACATCGTCACGAGCGGAAGTGTTGTCACCCGGAGCGAAACGAAGGGGCCTGAGCCCTGATTTCGGCCCCTTCGCTTCGCTCAGGGTGACACCCCTGACACAACCCTGCTCGCCTGGTCGGGCGATACCCGGGGCGGAGCCGCCGGGCGTACGGCACCAGGGACATTGGGTTAACCTTCAACCGGCCCGAAGGCTGATGCTCCGGAGGCGCTCTGACGGTACTGGTCTGCTCATCCTGCCATACCCTGCTGCGCGAGGGCAGCTCGCACTGCCCGCGCTGCGGGCCGGGGAGTCTCGCGCTCTTCGGTGCGGAGCTCCTGTCGCTCGATCCCCGTCCCACCGACAGCGGAGCGCTGGACCGGCTGGGCCGCGCGCTGGGCCGCCAGTATCGGGTGGTCCGCCTCATCGGCCGCGGCGGGTTCGCCGAGGTCTACGAGGTGGTGGACACCGATCTCCAGCGCCGCCTCGCGGTGAAGGTCCTGCGCTCGGACCTTCCCTGGACCGCGGCCACCATCTCGCGCTTCAAGCAGGAAGCCCGGGCGATCGCCCGGCTCAACCATCCCAACACGGTTCCGATTCACTTCGTGGGCGAAGGCGAGGGCCTGGTCTACTACGCCATGGCATACCTCGAGGGGCGGACCGTCGCGGACCTGCTCAAGACCGAGGGCCCGCTCCCGACCGATCGCGCGCTCCGGATCGTCGAGCCGGTCCTGGAGGCGCTCCAGCACGCCCACGACCACGGGCTGGTGCACCGGGACGTGAAGCCGGACAACATCCTGATCGAATCGGGGACCGGACGGCCGCTGCTGGTGGACTTCGGGATCGTGAAGTACCTGGACGGCCCCGCGCACCTGACCGAGGCCGGCTTCATCGTCGGCACCCCGCTCTACATGAGCCCCGAGCAGGCGCTGGGCAGCCAGAGCGTGGACGCGCGGAGCGATCTCTACGGCATTGGCGCGGTGCTCTTCCAGCTCCTCACCGGGGCGCCCCCCTTCGAGGGCACCGATTCCCAGGAGATCGTCGGCCGGCACATCACCGAGCCGGTGCCGGCGGGCAATCTCTCGCGCGACGGGATCCCCCCGTGGATCGCGGGCATCGTGCTCCGCTGCATGGCCAAGCATCCCGACGACCGCTTTCCGACCGCTCGCGCGCTCCTGGAAGCGATCCGCGCCGCGAAGGCCGGCGCGCTTCCCGCCGCGGTGGACCCGGTCACCCTGCTGCCCCGCGCCGATGAAACCCCGACCGAGGCCATGCCGGCCGCCCGCCGCAAGCCGATGCGGCGCGGATGGCTGGCCGGCCTCGCGGCCGCTGCGATAGCGGGCGTCATGGTGGCCGTCTCTGCGCCTGGCCGGCAGCCCGATCCGGCAACACCCGCCGGTTACGAGGGCGACGAATCGAGCGCGGCCATGTCGGCCGCCGCGCCCGGCCCCGCGCTGGTGGTCGAGAACCGGCTCACCGAGCCGATCGCGCTCACCCTGGAGGACACCGGGCTGATGATCTCCCCCGGGGACAGCGGCCGTCTGCCGCTTCCGTCGCACGAGGCGCTGGAGGCGCACTGGGCGATGGTGCAGCCGTCCACCGGCGACCGGGTCCTGGGCGGGGCGGTGGAAGGCGCGATCGTGGCGCAGCGGGTGGAGGGCGACCTGTACCGGGTGGTGGACGCGAAGGCGGGAGGCGAGCCCCGGTTCACGCCGACGGTGGTGAACCGCACCGGCCGGCCGCTCCGCGTCGCCGTCGTGGCCGGAGACGACAGCCTCGACTGCGAGTGCCGGATCTCGAACGGCGACTCGCTCCGGCTTGGCTACTACCCCTATACCCGGAAGAGCGCGCTCCGGGTGACCGATGCGGCCGGATGGAGCGCGCGAATCACCGATTTCGCGGCCCGGCGCGACTCGGCCAGCGGCGCGGTGGTGGTGCAGGTGGAGCGGGCCGATCTGCGAGCGCCCCCGGGTGCCACGCCCCGCAGGTCGAAGCCCGCTCGAAAGACCGAAGCCGAGCGGCGCAACCCACTCGGATCGTTCCTCCCGGTGCGCTGAGCGGTGCGCCGCCTGGTCGTCGTCGCGCTCATCCTCGTGCTCGCCGCCGCGGTGGCTGCCTACCTGCTGCTCTATCGGGCGCGCCTTCAGTTCACCAACCGTCTCGCCGCGCCGGTGCGGTTGGTCTTCGGCGGCGAACCGCCTCGCACCATCGCGCCCAACGAGACGATGGAGCTGACGGTGCCCCGGGGCGGGGCGTCGGTCGCGGAGTGGGAGCTCGTCCGTCCGCTCTCGGCGGATGGCAAGCCGATGGGTGAGGAGATCCGGGGAGCGGTCGTCCCGCGCGGCCGCGGCACCGTGGCCGACAGCGCGTGGGTCCGGCAGGGCGACGCCGACTACTTCGCGCCGCTGGTCACCAACGCGAGCGGCGACTTGCTCCGGGTGACCGTCAACGCCGGCCTCGCGGGCGCCCGCGACTGCGAGTGCGCGGTTCGCCCCGGCGCCAATCGCGTCTTCCTCGGCTATTACCGGCTCTACGGGAACAGCACCGTG
>CAYPAE010000288.1:0-3777 GCA_964408595.1 uncultured Gemmatimonadaceae bacterium
AGATCAAGATGGCCCAGGGCGCCAAGCCCGGCGAGGGCGGCCAGCTGCCGGGCTCGAAGGTCTACCCGTGGATCGCCAAGACCCGGCACTCGACGCCGGGCGTGGGCCTGATCAGCCCGCCGCCGCACCACGACATCTACTCGATCGAGGACCTGGCGCAGCTCATCCACGACCTCAAGACGGTGAATCCCCGCGCGCGGGTCGGCGTGAAGCTGGTCTCCGAGGTCGGGGTGGGAACCGTGGCGGCGGGCGTGGCCAAGGCGTACGCCGACTACGTGCTCATCGCCGGACACAACGGCGGTACCGGCGCGTCGCCGCTCTCTTCGATCAAGCACGCGGGCTCGCCCTGGGAGCTCGGCCTCGCCGAAGCGCAGGCCATCCTGCTCCGGAACGGGCTCCGCCACCGGATCGAGGTCCGCACCGACGGCGGGTTCAAGACCGGCCGCGACGTGGTCATCGCCGCGCTGCTCGGCGCCGAGAGCTACGGCTTCGGGACCGCGGCGCTGGTGGCGATGGGATGCGCCATGGCGCGGCAATGCCACATCAACACCTGCCCCACCGGCATCGCCACCCAGCGCGAGGACCTGCGGGCCAAGTTCAAGGGGACGCCGGACCAGGTGATCGGCTACTTCACGATGGTCGCGGAGGAGGTGCGCCGAATCCTGGCGGGCATGGGTTTCCGCACCATGGACGAGATCATCGGGCGGCAGGACCTGCTGGAGCGGGTGGAGCGGCCGGATGTGCCCCGCGCGCAGATGCTCGATCTCTCGGTGCTGCTCGCTCCGACCGATGAGGCCGGTCACCCTCGGGTGCCGGCAGGGCCGCTCCGCCGCACGGTAGAGCGGAACGACCGGCCGGGGCTGGTCTCGCTCGACGCGGAGATCCTCGACGAGCTGCGGCCGTACCTCGAGAGCGGGCTGCCGTTCTCGGGGAACTACGCGATCTACAACCACCATCTCACGGTCGGCGCGAGGGTGGCGGGCGCCATCGTGGAGCAGACCGGCGACGCCGGGCTCGCCCCAGGCTCGGTGCGGCTCCGCTTCTCCGGATCCGCGGGCCAGAGCTTCGGCGCGTTCACCTGCCGCGGAATGCATCTCGAGCTGGAGGGCGAGGCCAACGACTACGTCGGCAAGGGACTGAGCGGCGGCGAGATCACCATCCGCCCGTTCCGGCGCGCGGCGTACGCCGACGTCTCCCACCAGCACCTCGTCATCGGGAACACGGTGCTCTACGGCGCCACCAGCGGGAAGCTCTTCGCCGCCGGTCAGGCCGGCGACCGGTTCGCCGTGCGGAACTCGGGCGCGATCGCGGTGATCGAGGGGGCGGGCAACCACTGCTGCGAGTACATGACCTCCGGCATCGTGGTGCTGCTCGGCCGCGCCGGGAGGAATTTCGGCGCCGGCATGTCGAACGGCGTGGCGTACGTGCTCGACGAGGCCGGCACCTTCGGGAGCCGGATCAATCAGGACATGGTCGAGCTGACCGACTTGGACGAGCGCGACGTCGAGCTGCTGCAACTGCTGGTGCGGGAACACGAGGAGCGCACCGCCAGTCCGCGGGCCCGCACGATCCTGGTGCAGTGGGAGAGCTTCCTGCCGCTGTTCCGAAAGGTGGCTCCGAAGGGCGCCGAGGCATTCGTGTCGGCGACGCGGGAGGCATACCTGGCGAGCGATCGCGTGGAGATCGAGCCGGCGCTGGCGAGGCGGAGCGCGTAGCGGCGTCGGGATGGGCCGCTCTTGACGGCGGCTGGCAATACGATAACTTGCTGAACAGCAAGCAAGCCACCAAGAGGGGTCCATGACCTCCGTTTCCGACCGCGAACGCAACCCCATCCGCACCCGCGCCGCGATCCTCGACGCGGCGGAGAAGTTGTTCGCTGCCAAAGGGTTCGATGCCACCAGCCTGAACCAGGTCGGGACCGCGGCCGGGGTCTCCCGGGGCACCCCGGGCTACTTCTTCGGCTCCAAGGCCGACCTCTACCAAGCGGTGCTCGACCGCTCCTTCACCGAAGTCCGGGAGGCGGTCCGGGCGGGCCGGGCACGGGCGCTGGCCAGCAACCAGACCCCTGACGCGATCCTGGCCGGCGCCGTCTCCGACTACTTCGACTTCCTGGCGGCCCGCCCCAACTTCATCCGGCTCATCGAGCGCGAGGCCCTCAACGGCGGCACCCAGCTCGACGAGGTGAGCCATCTCTCCGCGGGCCAGGAGGCGCTGGCGGCGATCAGCGCCGAGCTGGGGCTCGACGACTCACCGTCGGGTGAGGCGGCGCAGCTGCTGCTCAGCATCATTGCGCTCTGCTGGTTCCATCTGATCCACGCCCGCACCGTCGCGCCCGCCGTGGGCGTGACCCTGGAGAACGCCGAGGACCTCGAGCGGCGCCGGCGCCACATCGTCGGCCTCGTCCTCCAGGGGCTCGCTGGACTCGAGCGCCCGGTGACTTCCACCCTCAACTCATCCACCAGCCATGACTGACGTCCTCGTCCCACCCAGCGAGAAGCCCGTTACCCCGCTCGCCTCGGAGCAGGAGGCTCGCGAGGTCGCCGAAGCCGCGCGCGAGAAGGAGTGGCAGGCGCCGAGCTTCGTGCGGGAGATGTTCGAGGGATCGTTCCGGCTGGACCTGGTGCATCCCTTCCCCGCTCCGGATCCCGCGGACCTGGAGCGGGCGCGGCCCTTCATGGAGAAGCTCGAGCGGTTCATGCGGGAGCGGGTGGACAGCGACATGATCGACCGCGAGGGCAAGATCCCCACCTACGTGGTCAGGGGTCTCGGCGAGATCGGCGCGTTCGGCATCAAGATTCCGACGGAATACGGCGGTCTCGGCCTGAGCCAATACAGCTACACCCGCGCGATCGGCCTGGTCACCAGCCAGGACGGCAACCTCACCGCGCTGCTGTCGGCCGCGCAATCCATCGGCGTCCCTACACCGCTCAAGCTCTTCGGCACGCCGGAGCAGAAGCAGCGCTATCTCCCCCGCCTGGCCCGGGGCGCGGTCTCGGCGTTCGCGCTCACGGAGAATCACGTCGGCTCCGATCCGGCCGGGCTCGCCACCACGGCCACGCTGTCGGAGGACGGCCTCCACTACATCCTCAACGGGGAGAAGCTCTGGTGCACCAACGGAACCATCGCCGAGCTGATGGTGGTGATGGCCCGTACCGGGCCGAAGAAGATCACCGCGTTCATCGTCGAGGCCGACTGGCCGGGCGTCGAGGTGGTGCAGCGGCTCCACTTCATGGGGCTCAAGGCGATCGAGAACGGCGTCATCCGGTTCCACAACGTGAAGGTGCCGGTCGACAACGTGCTCTGGGGGGAGGGCAAGGGCCTGAAGCTCGCGCTCATCACGCTCAACACCGGCCGGCTCACCTTGCCGGCGTCGGCGGTTGCCGGGTCGAAGCGGGCCCTGGAGATCGCGCGTCGCTGGGCCGCCGAGCGGGTGCAGTGGGGCGCGCCGATCGGGAAGCACGACGCCATCGCCCAGAAGCTCGGCCGGATGGCCGCGGAGATCTTCGCGATGGAGGCGGTGTCCGATCTGGCCTCGCTGCTCGCCGACCGGGGCGACGCCGACATCCGGCTCGAGGCCGCGATGGCCAAGATGTGGAACACCGAGATCGGCTGGCGGATCGTGGACGACACCCTCCAGATCAAGGGCGGCCGCGGGTACGAGACGGCGGACAGCCTCAGGAGCCGCGGCGAGCGGCCGGAGCCGATCGAGCGGATGATGCGGGACTTCCGGATCAACCTGATCTTCGAGGGCTCCAGCGAGATCATGCGGCTCTTCAT
>CAYPAE010000289.1:0-3777 GCA_964408595.1 uncultured Gemmatimonadaceae bacterium
GCAGCCGCGTCTCCGGACCGCTGCACCATGGGCAACGCGCGCCACCGTGCCGGGTCGCCTCCGAGTCGCGGTGTGCCGAGGCCGTCGCCGGCGTACTGGCCCAGGATACCGTAGTTTTGCTCGGCGTCCATGACGTTGTGCCACTGCCGGGTGTTGTCCAGGGGAATCTCGAAGTCGATCACCACCCAGTTCTTCTTGAACCACTCGTCCAGCCAGGCGAAGAGGATCGCGCCCGCGGCTCCGGCCTCGCGGATCTCGCGGGTGAGCCGCGCGTCGATGCGGGCCATCGCCTGCTCGTCGTGGCCGCCATGGCTCCAGCCCTGGGGATGGAGATGGGCAGTCCCCCGACTGGAGGGAACGCCGTACTCGGAGATCACCGTCGGAATTCTCGCGTGGTGCCTCACCAGCTCCCTCAGGTAGCCGAAGTAGCTCGAGGAGCCCTCGCTCGACCGCGCTGACCGGTACCCCGGGTCCAGGATCATGAAGTCGGGATAGTAGGGATACGCGTGATAGCTTGCGAACCAGCCCGCCGGGTTGGCCGCGGTGGGCCGCACCAGGTTGGCGTCGAGGCCGATGGCGTCGTTGTCGTACTCCAGCTTCTTGGCGTAGGTGGGCCGCCCGAAGCGCCGCCGCCAGTACGCCTCCTCCGACGTCGTGGACTCGGTCGAATGGGTGAGCGGATCCAAGGTCGGCCAGTTGGTGTAGGCGATCGGCCGGAGGGCGTTGTAGGACTTGACCTCATAGGTCAGCAGGTAGTCGCACTGCCGGGCGAGCCAGACGTCCATCGCCCGGCCCCGGGAGACCCGGAGATACCGACCCCGGTAGGCTCGGCTCTGCGGCCGCTGCTCGTCGAAGGCCTTCACCGCGAACGGCTCCCACTCTCGCCCGATGATGTAGCCCAGAGTCCAGCGGGACACGTCCGCGTCGTAGCGGCCGCCCGCATGCCCCGGCCGGATCGGGATCGTCCCCGAGCCGTGAATCAAGTCCACCACCCGCCGCATCTCGGTCTGGAATCCGCCCTCCCATTCCGGGTCGTCGAAGGTGTCCCCGGGCGGGAGCTCGGTCCACACCCCGTGCACCAGCCAGAGAAGCCGTCGCGGGTGGGACAGGTTCCAGGCACGGAGGGCCCGGTAGAAAGACGGCGGAAGAATGGTGTAGACCCGGAGCGTGTTCGCATGCATCGCCGCGAGGGTGTCGAGCCATCCGGCGTAGCGGGCCGAGTCGGGGGGAAATTCGGAGGGATACTTGCCGGGGAGCGCCACTCCCAGATTGACGCCCTGAAGGTAGAGTGGCCGCCAGCCGCGAGTGGTGACGACCTCGAAGCCCTGCCCCCGGGTCCGGGCGACGAGCTGGAGCCTGGCGGGACGCTGCTTCGGCCGGCCCACCGGTCGGTCCCAATCCGGAGAGATCCGATCGAGCAGCGCACGCAGCTCGCCATTTTCCGGGGTCAGGGCCAATGCCCGGCGGCCGGCGAGAATGGCGTCCGCCTCATCGCCCCTGCCGTAGGCCGCCCGGGTCCGGCCCTCCCACGCGTCGGCGTTGGCGGTGTCGCGGGCGAGCACTCGGCGGAACAGGGAATCGGCGGCACCGAGCCGGTCCTGCCGGAGGAGCGTGAAGCCCAGACCCACCATCGCGTCGAGGTTGCCGGGGCAGAGCCGCTCCGCTTGGCCGAAGCGCTTCGCGGCAACCTCCAGCGAGTCGCCACGGTAGGCCCGCCATCCCGTCTCGACCGCGGTGCCGGCTGCTGGGGGGCAGGGAGTCTGCGCGGCGGTCCGCTCCCCCGGCGCGAGCGCGACGGCCAGCAGCACACCGGCCGCCCGCCAAAGATGGATTCTCACAGGCATGTTCGAGTGAAGGAAGCTGCTGAGGGCGCGGTGCCAGGGCAAGCAGGGGTTCTTGGAGACCTATCCGACCCAGTAAATTCCCCTTCTCCATGACCGACACCCTCCAGCGCCTGATGGCCGCGCTCGGCGAACGGTACGCCCTCGAGCGCGAGATCGGCGCGGGTGGGATGGCGACGGTCTATCTGGCGAAGGATCTGCGCCACGGCCGCCCGGTTGCGATCAAGGTCGTCCGGCCCGAGCTGAGCGGGCCCGGCGGCATCGCGCGGTTCCTCCGCGAGATCGAGCTCGCCGCGCGGCTGCAACACCCCCACATCCTCCCGGTCTTCGACTCCGGCACGGTTGACGACGGCGCCGGCGGGCAGACGCCGTACTTCGTCATGCCGTTCGTGGACGGCGAGACACTGCGGGTCCGGATCGGACGCGAGAAGCAGCTGCCGGTGGACGACGCGATCTCGCTCGCCGCGGAGGTCGCCGACGCCCTCGCGTACGCCCACGCCCACGGTGTGGTGCATCGCGACGTCAAGCCCGAGAACATCCTGATGAGCGGCGGGCACGGCGTGGTCGCCGATTTCGGCGTGGCCAAGGCGCTCGAGAGCGGCGTCTCGCCGGCCGGGGAGACTGCGGCTGGACTCACTCAGGTCGGCATCGCCCTCGGAACTCCCCACTATATGGCGCCCGAGCAGGCCACCGGCAGGGATGTGGTGGACGCCCGGGCCGACCAGTACAGCCTCGGCTGCGTGCTCTACGAGATGCTGGCGGGAGGACCGCCGTTCACCGGCGGTACCGCCCAGTCGGTGGTCGCCCAGAACATGACGGCGCCGCGCCCGCACGTCGGACGGGTGCGGCACGACGTCCCCGACGCCCTGGAGGACGTCATCATCCGGGCGATGGCGATCGATCCCGCGGACCGCTTCCCCGACATGAGCGCGCTCGCCGCCGCCCTCAGGCAGGCGCGTGCGGCCACCCGGCCCCGGCGGAGGACGATGGTCGTGATCGCCGCGGCCGCGATCGCCGCGGGCGCCGCCGGCGCCGTCGCTTGGCTCGCCACCCGGCCGAGCGCGATCGCGGTGACGGAGGAGGCGGAGACCATCGCGGTGCTCCCCTTCAACGCCTCCGGCCCGGGGGTCGAGGTGCTGGGCGAGGGGATGGTGGACCTGCTGTCCACCAACCTTCAGGGTGTGGGCGGCATCAAGGCGGTGGACCCGCGGCTGGTGCTCAAACGGTGGGGAAAGCGGGACCACGGCGATCCCGGCAGCGTTGAAGACGCGCTCGCCCTCGGCCGCGATCTCGATGCCGGGTCCGTCGTGACGGGGAGCGCCGTCTCCGCCGGCGGCCAGGTCCGGCTGGCGGCCGACCTCTACGCCGTGGCCGGCGGCGAGCGGCTCGGCCGAGCCCAGGTGGACGGACCCGCCGACAGCATCCTGCCGCTGGTGGACCGGCTGAGCGTCGCACTCCTGCGTGACGTCTGGCGCTCGCGCGAGCCGCTGCCCAGCCTCAACATCGCTTCGCTCACCACCGATTCGATCGCGGCCCTGAGAGCCTACCTCCAGGGTGAGCGGTATTACCGGCGCTTCACCCTCGACTCCGCCCTGGCCGCGTACACCCGCGCGGTGGAGGTGGACTCCACCTTCGCGCTCGCTCACCTCCGCCGGGCGCTGGTCTACGGCTGGACCGGCGGCTATGGGAGTCCGGCCTCGCACGAGGCGGCCACGGCCGGGTTCCGGTTCGCCGGGCGTCTGCCGCCGCGCAGCCGCCGGTTGCTCGAGGGGTACCGCGCCTTCGAGGAGGGGTCGCCGCGGGCCATCGACTCGATGCGGGCGTACGTCACCGAGTATCCCGAGGATCTCGAGGGGTGGTACACCTACGGGGAGGCGCTCTACCATCTCCGGGAGCTCGAGCCGAAGCCCCCGGACACGATCATCGCGGCGTTCGA
>CAYPAE010000290.1:0-3774 GCA_964408595.1 uncultured Gemmatimonadaceae bacterium
ACGGTACCTCTCCAACCCGGTGTACACCGTGTTGCCGGACCCTTATTACGGAGATCTGGAGGCCGCGATCGCTGGTTGACGGTCTTTGGGGAACGCACCGGCATCCCCCGAGCGCCTGCCTGTCATCCTGAGCGCAGGCGTGTCATCCTGGGCCAGGCGTGTCATGCCGAGAGGCGCATGTCGCTGGCGTGGACGTGACCTCCGGTCGCGTGGATACACCTTTGCTCGGGATGTCAGTCGGCAGACTCCCCGAGCACGCCCCGGCCCGATTACTTTGCGTCTTTTCCGGGAACCACCCCAACCAGTGAGGCGAAGGACCAGTGACCAGCCCCCAGCCCGCCGAGCGGGTAGACACCATTTTCGGCAGCGACGTCTTCTCCCGAAGCGTGATGCGGCAGCGCCTCCCCAAGGAGGTCTACCGCAGTCTCCTCCACACCATCGACCGGGGCGAGCCGCTCGACCCGGCCGTCGCCGACGTCGTCGCGGCGTCCATGAAGGATTGGGCGGTCGAGAACGGCGCGAGTCACTACACCCACTGGTTCCAGCCGCTCACCGGGCTGACCGCCGAGAAGCATGATTCGCTCGTGGGCCCCGACGGCAATGGCGGAGTGGTCTTCAACTTTTCGGGGTCGGAGTTGGTGCAGGGCGAGCCCGACGCGTCGAGTTTCCCTTCCGGTGGCCTCCGCGCGACCTTCGAGGCCCGCGGCTACACCGCCTGGGATGCCACCAGCCCGGCGTTCCTCATGCGCGGCGACAACAACGTCACCCTCTGCATTCCGACCGCGTTCGTCTCCTGGACCGGCGAGGCGCTCGACACCAAGATCCCCCTCCTGCGCTCGGTGGAGGCGCTCTCCAGGCAGGCGCTCCGCATCCTCAAGATCTTCGGCACCGACGAGGGCGTCTCCCGGGTGCACACCACCGTGGGTCCGGAGCAGGAATACTTCCTGGTGGATCGGGAGCTCTACTACAAACGGCCGGACCTGCTGATCTGCGAGCGCACCCTGTTCGGCACCCGGCCGCCCAAAGGCCAACAGCTCGAGGACCACTACTTCGGGACCATCCCGCCCCGGGTGCTGGCCTTCATGGCCGAGTCCGAGCGGGAGCTGTACCGCCTGGGAGTGCCGGTCAAGACCCGGCACAACGAGGTGGCGCCAGGGCAGTACGAGATCGCACCGCTCTTCGAGCCGAGCCACATCGCCAGCGACCACCAGATGATCATCATGGAGACGCTGAAGCGGGTCGCGCCCAGGTATGGGCTCCAGGCGCTGTTGCACGAGAAGCCTTTCGCCGGCGTCAACGGGTCGGGGAAGCACAACAACTGGTCGATGTCCACCGACACCGGGGTCAACCTGCTCGATCCGCGGGACGACACCCACACCAACATGCAGTTCCTGGTGTTCCTCGTTGCGACCATCCGCGCGGTGGACGTCCACGCCGATCTGCTCCGGGCTTCGATCGCCTCCGCGGCGAACGACCACCGGCTCGGCGCCAACGAGGCGCCCCCCGCGATCATCTCCATCTTTCTCGGCAAGATGCTCTCGGACATCCTGGAGCAGGTGGAGAAGGGGCTCCCGAAGCGCACCATCCGCGGCGGCATCCTCGACATGGGAGCCAAGACGTTGCCCCAGCTCCCACGGCACTCGGGAGACCGCAACCGGACGTCGCCGTTCGCCTTCACCGGGAACAAGTTCGAGTTCCGCGCGGTGGGCTCCAGCGCCAGCATCGCCTGGCCGAACACGGTGCTCAACACCATCGTGGCGGAGTCCCTCGATTACATGGCGGGGGAGCTGGAGAAGGCGGTGGGCGCTCGGCCGACGCCGGCGCGGCTCCAGGCCGGGGTGATCGGGGTGCTGAAGAAGGTCATCAAGCAGCACAAGCGGATCTTTTTCGACGGCGACAACTACTCCGAGGAGTGGCATGCGGAGGCGGCGCGGCGCGGACTTCCCAACTTGCGCGACTCGGTCGAGGCCTTCCACGTCCTGAAGGCGAAGAAGAACCTGGATCTCTTCAGAAAGTACGGCGTGCTCAGCAAGGCCGAGTACGAGTCCCGGATCCACATCGCGATCGAGAAGTACGTCAAGCAGCTCGCCATCGAGGCCGAGACCATGGTGTCGATCGCCCGGGGCCAGATCCTCCCGGCGGCGCTGGAGCACCAGCGGCGGATGGCGGAAGCGGTGGCCGCGACCAAGGCGGCCGGTCTCGATCCCGGCGCTACGGCGGGCGTGCTGCGCGAGTTCATCCAGCTGGTGGACCAGTTCCGCGAGCGGACCGACGAGGTCGAGCGCCTCGCCGCGCACCAGGACGCCGACCCGAGCCGGCATGCCGCACAGATCAGCAAGCACCTCAAGCCGGCCATGGCGCGTCTCAGGGAAACCGGCGACACCATCCAGGGCCATGTCGCCGCGGATCTGTGGCCGCTGCCGACGTACCGGGATCTGCTGTTCCTGAAGTGACAAGGGTCGCGCAGCGACCCGCGTCACCCTGAGCGAAGCGAAGGGGACCATGCTGACATGGCCCCCTTCGCTACGCTCAGGGTGACACTTCCCGCCCAGCCACCGTCCGCCGTTTCCGCCTACCCCGGCCACCCCACCGGCCGGGCCCGCGTCAGCACGAACAGCTCCGACGGACAACGTCCGGGCGTCAGCACACCGGCCATCGCCTGAAACGTCACTGTCTCTTCCGGGGTCGTGTCAGGATCGAAGTAGACGGCGATGGCTTCAACCAGGCGGGGGCGATTGTTGCGGACCAGCGCGTCCATCCAGGGCTGCGATTCGGTGAGATGGCGGCACTCCAACCGCACTCGGACCGCGCCGTCCAGCCAGCAGGGGACGGTCCCGAGCTCGTGCGCCAGCAACTCCGTCAGCAGGAGGCTCTCCCCTCCAGGGGTTATCGCCCCGAATCGCAATCTGCCACGCTCGTTTCGCCGGTGGATCACCGCCCCCCAGCCGAAGCACGGCCGCTGGTGCTGGTACCAGTCCAGCACGCGCAAGAGCTGCTCTCGTAAGGCGTCGACGACCAGTGGAGATTGCATGGTGTATCGCCGGCCAGGGTTGCCGAACTCACCTGTGGGGATAGGGTCGTTGTAGGTGTTCAGCAGGATATGGGCCATACCGCCAGGATCCCCTGAGTAGGCCTTCCAGGCACCCCTGGCGCCGGTCCACCAATCCCCTCACATTCCGCGCTCGGAGGCACCAGGGCCCTCCGGCTCCCCCATGCAGATCGCCGAGCACATGCCAGATCCCGCCACCTCCGGATCGCACGTCTTCTACCGGAAGCTGACGCGGCGGTTCCCGCGAATCGTCCGGGGAGAGGGTTGCTACCTCTTCGACGACGCGGGACGCCGCTACCTCGACGCCTGCGGCGGCGCGTTCGTGGTCAACATCGGGCACGGAGTCGCCGAGATCGCCGCCGCGGTGGCCGACCAGGCGCGAACGCTGGGCTACGTGAACGGCACGGCGTTCACCCACGATCCCGTCGAGGAGCTGGCCGCCGAGATCGCCCGGCTCTCACCCGGCGATCTCGAGCTGGTCTATCCCCTCGGGAGTGGCTCGGAGGCGGTGGAGGCGGCGCTCAAGCTGGCGCGGCAGTACTGGGTCGAGACCGGCCGGCGCGAGAAGCGTAAGGTGATCACCCTGGCGCCGTCCTATCACGGGAACACCCTTCTCGCGCTGTCCGTGTCCGCCCGCCCGCACTACAGCGCACTCTTCGAGGACTGGATGGTCGAGGTGGTCCGGGTGCCCGCGCCCTATGCGTACCGCTGCGGGTGCCGCGGCA
>CAYPAE010000291.1:0-3765 GCA_964408595.1 uncultured Gemmatimonadaceae bacterium
TCCCAGCAGCGGACGCCGGACCCGGCGTCCGATTCCCCGAGGTTCCATGAGAGGTGGTCGCCGGCCGTGTTCGACGGCTTGAAAGCCCGGCTGGACAGACTTCTGCGCGAGAGTGGCCGATCGGACCCCCGGGCGTACGCCGCGGGTCTGCGCGAGGCGCTGGTGGAGGCGCGGCTCGGCATCACGGCGATGCGCCGTGCCCTCGCCTCCGCCGAAGCGGAGCTGGAGTCGGAGCTGAAGCAACTCGCCGATACCGAGCGCAGGGGCCGTCTGGCGGCGGCCGTGCCGGACGCGGAGACCGTCGCGGTGGCGGAGCGGTTCGCCGTACGGCACCGCGAGCGGATCCTGGTGCTCGAGCGGAAGGTCGTGGTCCAGCGCGACGAGCTGGCGCTGACGGAGCGGGAAGTGCAGGAGATGGCCGCCCAATGGCGCTCGGCGTCACAGGGCGGGCCCCGCTCGGAGTCGGTTGACGCCGCGTGGCGAGACCTCGAGGCTGCGGGCGGGACCCGGTCCACCGATGAGTCCGACCGGATGGCGGCCGAGCTCGACCGGCGGAAGCGGGACGAGGCCATCGAGGCGCAGCTGGCCTACCTGAAGAAGAAGATGGGGAGGGAGAAGCCGTGACGAAACAACGTGAAGAGTGAAGCGTGAAAAGTGAACGGGGGGTGGGATGAAAAGGGGACATCGGTCGCGTCTGGCGGCCTTGCTGTGTCTTACCGCTTCACTTTTCACTTTTCACTCTTCACGCCTTTTTGGTCAGTCCCCCACCGTCGCCCCGCCCCACTTCCTGAAGCTGGCTCACACCTACAGCATCGTCGCCTGGGATTCCGCGACCGGAGATCTCGGCGTGGTGGTGCAGTCCAAGTTCCCCAACGTCGGCGGCATCGTGCCGTGGGCGCGCGCGGGGGTCGGCGCCGTGGCTACCCAGAGCCTGAGCAACACCGCGTACGGGGAACGCGGGCTGGAGCTGCTGGCCGAAGGCGCGACCGCGGAGCAGGCGCTCCGGGCGGTGATGCGCTCGGACACGATGCTCCAGGACCGCCAGGTCGGCATCGTGGACGCCCGGGGCAACGCCGCGAGCTTCAGCGGCGGGAACACCTTCGACTGGAGCGGAGGACGGGTAGGCGCTCCCGGCGGGACGGGAAGCGTCGCGGGCGGAAAGGGGCAGGTGCTCGTGGGCCGGGTGTTCAGCGCGCAGGGCAACATCATGGTGTCCGACCAGACGGTGAAGAACCTCGCGGAAGTCTTCGAGCGGACCCGCGGCGGGCTCGCCGACCGGCTGGTGGCGGCTCTGAAGGCGGGCCAGGCGGGCGGCGGTGACAAGCGCGGCATGCAGTCGGCCGCGCTCCTCGTGGTCCGCAAGAACGGGGGATACCTCGGCGCCAACGACCGCTTCATCGACATCCGGGTGTACGATGCCGCCGATCCGATCGCGGAGCTGGAGCGCCTGCTGGCCCTGCACCGGCTGCACTTCTTCCCCAGCGAGCCGGGGGACGTGGTCCCCATCACCCCGGCCGTCGTCGCGGAGCTGGAGCCGATCCTTCTCGCCGAGCCGGCGGGGCAGCCCCAGAAGTGGCTGACACGGAAGGAAGGCCGCGCCAACCAGCTGTTCCTCGAAGCGCTCCGGAACTTCATGTACTGGGAGAACTACGACGTGCGGGTGAGGATGGACGGAAAGATCGACCGGGTCGTGCTGGACGACATACTCCACAAGAGAAAGCGCTAGGTCCCCTTTGGCTACCGCCGCCGATCGCGCCACGAACGCACCCGACACGGTGAGGGACACCCGCTTCTTCGGCCATCCGCGCGGGCTCTCGACCCTCTTCTTCACCGAGATGTGGGAGCGCTTCAGCTATTACGGAATGCGGGCGCTGCTCATCCTGTTCATGACCGCGCCGCTCGCGACCGGGGGCCTCGGCTTCGACACCGCCAAGGCGGGGGCCATCTACGGCAGTTACGTCGCCCTGGCCTACCTGACCTCGCTCCCGGGCGGATGGATCGCGGACCGGTTCCTGGGGCAGCGGCGCTCGACGCTGTACGGCGGCGTCGTGATCATGCTGGGCCATATTTCCCTCGCGATCCCCAGTACCGTGACCTTCTACCTGGGACTCCTCCTCGTTGTCACCGGCACCGGGCTGCTCAAGCCGAACGTGAGCACGATGGTGGGCGAGCTGTACGGCAGAGACGACGAGCGACGCGACGCCGGATTCTCGATCTTCTATATGGGGATCAACCTCGGCGCCTTCACCGCGCCGCTGCTGTGCGGCTGGCTGGCGCAGAGCCGACAGTTCCGCGAGATCCTGGCTTCGTTCGGGATCTCGCCGGCGACGGCCTGGCACTGGGGATTCGCCATGGCGGCGGTGGGCATGTTCTTCGGCCTGGTGCAGTATCTGGCGGGGTGGAAGTACCTGGGCGAGGCGGGCATGTATCCGGTGAAGCCGGAGAGCCCGGAGTCGTACGCGCGGCAGCGCCGGCAGCTCACTATCGGGTTGGTGATCGTGGGACTGGTGATCGTTCTCCTGGTCGCCGGGGCCGCGACCGGGATGGTGGCGACGCAAGGAATCGCCAACGGGCTCGGCGTGGTCCTGCTGGTGACGACGGTGGCGTTCTTCGTCTGGCTGTTCACGGTCGCGAAGTGGACCAGGGAGGAGCGCAACCGGCTGCTGGTGGTGCTGGTGCTCTTCCTCGCGGCGTCGGTCTTCTGGTCGGTGTTCGAGCAGGCTGGCTCCACCCTCAATCTCTTCGCCGATCGCGACACCCGGACCGAGGCGTTCGGCTTCGACTTCCCGCCCTCCTGGTTCCAGTCGCTCAACTCCCTGTTCCTGATCTTGCTCGCACCGGTCTTCGCCTGGATCTGGATCAAGCTCGGCAAGCGCGACCCGACGAGCCCCACCAAGTTCACTCTCGGGCTGGTCTTCGTGGCCGCGGGATTCGCGGTTCTGGTGTTTGCGGCGAAGCAGGCCGAGCAGGGCGTGCTGGTGAGTCCGCTCTGGCTCACCGCGACGTACCTGCTGCACACGATCGGCGAGCTGTGCCTGAGCCCGGTCGGGCTCAGCGCCATGACGAGGCTGGCGCCGGCCCGCATCGCCGGGCTCACGATGGGGGTCTGGTTCCTCGCGACGTCGGTGGGGAACTACCTGGGTGGCCGGGTGGGCGGATTGTACGAATCGTTCTCGCTGCCGGGTCTCTTCGGCGCCGTGGCCCTCTTTGCCCTGGGCGCCGGGCTCCTGCTCGCGCTCCTGATCAGGCCGATCCGACGGATGCTGGAGCGGTGACGGCGTAGACCAGCACCTCGCCGACATCGTCGTCCTCGTCGGCGGCCACCGGGCGCATACCGACGTTCTCGGCCACCCGGAGCGCGGGGGTGTTCCACACCGGGGCGAGCGCGCGCACCTCGCGCACGCCGGGCTGGCCGAACGCCCACGCGACCAGCGCCCGCACCGCCTCGGTGGCGTAGCCGCGGCCCTCGTAATCGGCGTACATCGCGTAGCCCACCAGCACCGCACCCTCCTGGTTCACCGGTCCGCCGAACGCGACCGAGCCCACCGCCTCGCCCGATTCGCGGTCCACGATGAGCCAGTTCCACCACGGCGCCTCGGACGGTCGTGCGCGCAGACGGTCGCGGACCACCGGCAGCGCGTCAGCCATATAGGGCGGGGGCGCCGGCCGGCGGAAACGGGCGCCGGTGAGGGCGTTCAGCCGGACGGCGTCCCCGGCGAGCAGCGCGTCGATCGCGTCGGCGCTCATCGGGGAGAGGTCGAGGCG
>CAYPAE010000292.1:0-2007 GCA_964408595.1 uncultured Gemmatimonadaceae bacterium
GCGAGACGCGCTGGCTGGTGATGCGCTACGACGACGACGACATCCACCCGGTGGACCGCTACGCCAGCGCCAGCAAACTCGACATCACCGCCGCCTACTGGCAGCGATGGTCGTCGCGCGTGCGGTACCGTGGACCGTTCCGCTCGATGGTGAAGCGCTCGGCGCTCGCCCTCAAGCTCCTGACCCATGCGGAGACCGGCGCGGTGATCGCCGCGCCCACGACCTCCCTTCCCGAGACGATCGGTGGGGGGCGGAACTGGGACTACCGCTTCGTCTGGCTCCGGGACGCCGCGTTCACCCTGGCGGCGCTGGACGCGGTGGGCCACGGCGCCGAGGCCGACGCATTCATGCGCTTCCTCAAGCGGGTCTGCCGCCACGAAGGGGGTGGCCACCTTCAAATCATGTACGGGATCGACGGGCGGCGGGACCTGGTGGAGCGCCACTTGGATCACCTCTCGGGATACATGGGGTCGCGACCGGTGCGGGTCGGGAACGGCGCGGCCGGGCAGCTCCAGCTCGACGTCTACGGCGAGGTCCTGGAGACGGCCGAGCTCTGGCGGCGCAGACACGAGATGACCGAGGGGACGTGGCGAGTGTTGCGTGGCCTGGTGGACTGGGTGAGCCGCAACTGGCACCTCCCCGATTCCAGCATCTGGGAGGTCCGCGGCGAGGCCAGGCACTACGTCTTCAGCAAGGTGATGAGCTGGGTCGCGGTCGACCGCGGGATCCGGATGGCTGCGGATTTGGGCCTGGAGGGCGACAGCGCGTCGTGGGTCGCGGCGCGTGACGCGCTATGGAGCGAGATCATGACCCGCGGGTGGAGCGAGAAGCGGCAGTCGTTCGTGCAGGCGTATGACTCCGATGCCCTCGACGCCGCCGCGCTGGCGATCCCCATGGTCCGCTTCCTTCCATGGTCCGATCCGCGGGTGGTCGCCACGGTCCGGACGATCGCCCGCGAGGTCACCAGCCCCGACGGCGAGCTGGTCTACCGCTACCGCAGCCCTGACGGGCTCGAAGGGGAGGAGGGCGCCTTCTCGATCTGCACCTTCTGGCTGGCCCAGGCCCTGGCAATGATCGGCGACCGCAAACGGGCCGACCGGGTCTTCCGCCGGATGCTCCGCCACGCGAATCACGTCGGGCTGTACTCGGAGCAGATCGATCCCGCCGACGGCCGCTTTCTGGGGAACTTCCCCCAGGGGTTCACCCACATCGCCCTCATCAACTGCGCGTCGGCGTTCGCTCAACTCGACCGGAGCGGCCGCTGAAAACGCGAGCGCCCCGCACTGGCGGGGCGCTGGAGACCGCTACCGGCGTCGTAACTAGCGGCGGCGGCGTGACTTCCTGGCGGGTCTCCGGGCGCGCTTCTTAGCGGTCCTCCGGGCGCTCTTCTTGGCCGAGCGCTTCGCCGACTTCTTGGCGCCCCGCTTGGCGGCCTTCCTGGCGCCCTTCTTCGTGGCCTTTTTTGCGCTCCTCTTGGCCGACTTCCTGGCGCTCTTCTTGGCCGAACGCTTGGCCGACCGCTTCGCGGTCTTCTTGGCCGCCTTCTTGGCCGCCTTCTTCCTGGCCGGGCTGCGTTTGGGAGCGGCGGTCCGGCTCGGCGCCGCGGCTGAGGAGTTGGACGAGGGGGAGCTGGGCGCGGGGGCGGCCGGAGTGGGAGCGGGGACCGGCTCCGTGGGCAGCGGATCCATCCAACCCGAGCCCGACCAGCCCATCTCCATATAATGAAGGTCGGCCATCTTCGCTCCTTCCGAACGCAGATGCGGCGCAACCCGCCGCCGGTTCGCGAGGCGTAACGCGCCTGCTCACGGTCAAGCTAATAACTTGCACATCTTCAACGCTTCTGCAAGCCTGGCGATCTCGCGCTATACTTACGCGATCTCTCACCCCATCCCGGACGCAACCACCCGGTGACTTTCCACCCGAACCGACCGGTGCGGACCGTTCGCGCGCCCCGGCCACGTCGGCTGATCCCCCGCCTGTCCATCGTCGTGGCTGGCGTCGTGGCTC
>CAYPAE010000292.1:2107-3748 GCA_964408595.1 uncultured Gemmatimonadaceae bacterium
GGTCGCCCCGGGGCGCAGCATCATCCAGGCGACCTCGTCCAGCGGGCTCATGGCGACCGCGCCGGTCGAGGTGGCCCCGGCGGCACTCGCGCTCTCGAAGATAAGGGTCGTGCTCGGCCCCCAGGAAGTGGATACCCTCCGCGTACTGGTGCCGGGGCAAGGGAATCGCGAGATCCGGGGCGGGATTCAGTGGCAAGCGAGTGACACCGCGGTCGTGCGGGTGGGTCCGACAGGGATCGTCAGCGCCCGGGCACCCGGACGTGCCGAGATCGTCGCGGTCGGTTTCGGGCAGGAGGGCAGAGTCGCCGTGCTGGTTCACCGCGAGCCGAGCACGCTGGTGGTGTCCCCCAGGCCGGCCACCGGCGCGATTCAGCTGCCGATTCGCACGATCCGCAGGGTCACCGCGGTCGCGGAGGCGGCGGACTCGACCCCCATCCCCGAGGCGAGGGTCTCTTGGGAGGTGGGCGACACCGCGATCATCAGCTACAACGCCGCCCGGGGTGAGTTGACGGGACGTGCACTCGGCACCACGACGCTGACCTCCCGCCTCCACGGCTTCGACCCGGTCGTGTGGACGGTGCAGGTCATTCCCGGCACCCTCGGCTTGGACCGGCGACGGGTGGGAATCGGTCTGGGCGAGCGCGACTCCCTCCGCGCGATCCTCCTCGACCAGGACGGCAAGCCGCTCGGCACCGCGTCCGACCTGGAGTGGAGCAGCGATCCCGCGGCGGTCGTGCAGGTGTCGCCGGCGGGCGTCATCGACGGGCTCCGCCCCGGCCGGGCGGTCGTCACCGCGGCGGCGCCCTGGGGAAAGAGCGCGACCGCCGACGTGTTCGTCGTGGAGGATCTCTTCCTCGCGTCCAATCGAGGGGGGGGATTCGGGATCTACCAGATCCGCAGCGCCGTTGCCGATACCCTGCAGCCGGTCCTCGCCGACAGCTTCGGCAACATCCAGCCGTCGCTGGCGCCCGACCGCACCCGGATCGCCTTCAGCTCCAGCCGCGGCGGGAGTTACGACCTGTATCTGATGGACGCGGACGGCAGAAACCCACGCCGGCTCACCACCGATCCCGGCAAGGAGGGGGAGCCGACGTGGACCCCCGACGGCTCCCGGATCGTCTTCACCGCCACGCCCAAGGGCGGACAGCCCCAACTCAACGCGCTTCGGCCCGATGGAAACCCCGTGCAGGCGCTCACCACCGGTCCCGGTGGCAATCACTCGGCGGGGGTCTCCGCCGACGGCCGCACCCTGGCCTTCGTCTCCACCCGCGACGGCAATCAGGAGATCTATCTGATGCCGGCCGAAGGCGGTGAGGCCCGTCGAGTCACCCGGACGGACCAGCGCGAGTCGCATCCGCGATTCCTCCCCAACGGCGATCTCCTCTTCGCCGTCGAGCGGGGCGGCCGGTCGAAGGGGTCGCGCGTCGTCCGTCTCGCCGGCACGCAGGGCGAAGGAGAGACGGTGCTGGAGACCGATGAGCCGATCGGCGGCCTCGCGGTGTCCCGGGACGGGCGCCGCATCGCCTATGTGGTCGGGCGGCTCACCGACGTGGCGAAGAGGCGGGCCCAGTTCAACCTGTTCGTGCAGCCGCTCGCCGCCGGAAGCGCCCGGTCCACGGTGACGCTGCGTCCCGGCGAGCA
>CAYPAE010000293.1:0-3747 GCA_964408595.1 uncultured Gemmatimonadaceae bacterium
GCTGCGCCAGGCGCTCGGCGGCAGGGCTGGGCCGTGGGGCGGCTGCCTACTCGAGCCCGACGTCCTGCTCCGGCTGGCGCGGAATCCCCCGCGGTCCGCGGGCGCATTGGCGGACGTGCCAGGAGTGGGCCCCGCCGTCGCCGAGCGCTACGGTGCAACGATTCTGGGAGCGCTCGGCGTCGATGCGGGGAGCGGCTCGCGCGCCGCGCGCAATGCGGCGGAGCGCGCACTGGAGGAGTGGCGGGCGGCGGTGGCGCGGGAGATGGGGGTTCCAGCCTACGTCGTCCTAGGTGACCGGGCCCTCGCCCAGCTCGCGGCGGGAGACGCGGGGCAAGGCCGTGTCCGGAAGTCCGGATCCGGGCCGCGATTCCGCGCCAAGTTCGACGCGGAGTTGCGGCGATTGCTGGAGCGCCTGGGGCGCTCGACGGTCACTTTCCCTTCGCCGCCAGGCCCTTGAGGTCCAGGTCCTCCGCGATCTTCTTGGCCGATCCCTCGCCCAGTCCGCGGGTGTCGGCCTTGACGATGAACCGGTCGCCCACCAGCACGACCACCTCACTGTTGCCGCTCTTGTTCCACTTCTCGAACGCCGGATACCCCCCGATCTTCACGCTCTTCTCGTAGCCCTCGGTGCTCTCGCTGGCCACGTTCATGTTGAGGAGCATGGTGAAGGGGACATAGAGCATCGGGATGTGGGCGTAGTCGAAGATTCCGACGTCCACGCTCCGCTTCCCGTCCTCGGTTCGGAAGTCCACCTCCGCCTGCGAGTACTGCCAGCTTCCCGCGGTGGTGGTCTCCCCCTTCGGCTCGTCCGCCTTCATCCCCGCCATCTCCTTGGGGAGAAAGTCCATCAGTTCGCGAAATGCGATGGGTGGGACCGGTTTCCGGTTGGTGGTGAGGCCTTCCGCCGCCTTCTGCATCTGGTTCGCGGCGGCGGTGAGCTGCGCCAGCGGATTGTTCGGGTCGGGATTGGCATCACCGCATGCAACGACCCCTCCGGCCAGGGCGATCGTGAGGGGGACGGCCGTCCAGCGGGGCATGGAAACCTCCGAGATCGGCGGATACGTCGGGTGGATGTCGTGAGCTCGCTCGAAGATCAGGCCGGAGCCCACACCGCGCAAGCGGCGATCGGCTATATTGCGCTCCGACCCCGCCCGCGCGTTCTTCCTCTCGGGACAGTGTACAGTGTATGGACGACTCACTCTATTTCACCGAACATCACCTTCAGGTCCGCGAGATGGTCCGGGACTTCTCCCGGAGCCAGATCGCGCCGGTCGCGCGCGAGCTCGACCGGACCTCCGCCTTTCCGTGGGAGAACATCAAGGCGATGGGCGAGCTCGGCCTCCTCGGCGTGCCGTGGAGCGAGGAGCTCGGCGGCGCCGGCATGGACCAGCTCTCCTACTACATCACGATCCACGAGATGGCCAAGGTGGACGCGAGCCACGCGCTCACCATCAGCGCCCACACCAATCTCGGCACCTCGCCCATCGTCGAGTTCGGCACCGAGCAGCAGAAGCGGCGGTACGTTCCGCTTCTGGCCTCCGGCCGGGTGCTGGGCGGATTCGGCCTCACCGAGACCGGCGCCGGGAGCGACGCGGGCGGCACGGCCACCACGGCCACCGACAAGGGCGACCACTACCTCCTCAACGGGTCCAAGGTCTTCATCACCCACGCCGGGGTCGGCGAGATCTTTTCGGTGACCGCGCGGACGGAGCCGGGGAAGGGAAACAAGGGAATCACCAGCTTCATCGTGACCAAGGACACCGTGGACCTCGAGCAATGCCGGAGCCTCGGCGTGGGGCACGTGGAGGACCTCCCCAAGACCAAGGGCGTCCGGGCCGGTAAGAAGGAAGACAAGATGGGCTGGCGCGCGAGCGACACCCGCGAGCTGGTCTTCGAGGACGCAGTCGTCCCCAAGGAGAACGTGCTCGGCAAGCCGGGCTACGGCTTCATCAACTTCCTGAAGACACTCGACGGCGGCCGGATCGGGATCGCGGCACTCTCGCTCGGGATCGCGGAAGGGGCGTACGAGGAGGCGCTCCGGTATGCCGGTGTCCGGAAGCAGTTCGGGCGCTTTATCGGCAGCTTCCAGGCGGTGAGCTTCCAGCTGGCCGACATGGCGCTCGAGATCGAGGCCGGCACCCATCTGCTCTATCATGCCGCCTGGCTCAAGCAAAACGGCAAGCCGTTCAAGAAGGAGGCGGCGATGGCCAAGCTCTACTGTTCCGAGCTGGCCATGCGCACCACCACGAAGGCGGTGCAGATCTTCGGGGGCTACGGCTACACCACCGAATACCCGGTCGAGCGCATGATGCGCGACGCCAAGGTCTGCGAGATCGGCGAGGGCACCAGCGAGATCCAGCGGATCGTCATCGCGCGGCAGATTCTGGGCGAAGTGGTCGACTAGTCGTGGGCCCAATACCCAACACCCCCCCGTCCCAGGTATCTTCTTCCCTCGACATCGACGCGGCTGAAGGCGCGTTTGTGTTGCGCCTCCGTCTTTGCCGAGGTAGGAACGCTTGAAGCGCGAGATCCTGATCAACGGGAGCCAGCGGGAAACCCGCGTGGCGATCCTGGAGGACGACCGGCTGGTGGAGCTGCTGGTGGATCGCCCCGACCACCGGCGCACGGTCGGCGACATCTACCTAGGCAGGGTCGAAGCGGTGCTGCCCGGCATTCAGGCCGCCTTCGTAGACATCGGGCAGGAGAAGAGCGCATTCCTCCACGCCTCGGACCTGCTGGAGCCGGACGAGGACGAAGAGCCGGACGAAGAGGAGGAGCCGGAGGAGGAGGTCGAGACGGAGCCCGCTGAGGCCGCTGTGGAAGGCGGCGCGGCCGAGGAGGGTGGCCCTGATCGTCGAACCGGCTGGCGCGGCGGGCGAGACCGCCGGCGGCGGGGCAGGGGGAACGGAGGACCAGGCAACGGCGGCGGCGGCGAAGTCCGGCAGCGAGAGATCTCACCCCGCAGGGCGCCTCCGAGCATCCAGGACATCCTCAAGAAGGGGCAGACCCTCCCGGTCCAGGTCACCAAGGAGCCGATCGGCACCAAGGGCTGTAGAGTCACCGCGCAGATCTCCCTGCCCGGCCGGTTTCTCGTCTACATGCCCTACGCCTCCAAGGTGGGGGTGAGCCGGAAGATCGAGAGCCGGGAGCAGCGGGCCAAGCTCCGCGAGATGGTCAGCAAGCTCCTGCCGAAGGACGCCGGCGGAGTGATCGTCCGGACCGTAGCGGAGGGGGTGACCGAGGAGCATTTCCGCCGCGAGATCGAGTCGCTCCTGCAGCTGTGGCGGAAAATCAATCGGAAGAAGACCTTCGTCCGCCGTGCCCCGGCCTTATTGCAGCGGGAGACCAGTCTCACCCGGGGAATCATCCGCGACCTGTTCAGCTCCAAGGTGGACGCGCTCCACGTGGACTCGAAGGAGCTGTACAACGAGATCGAGCAGTACCTCAACCAGATCGACCCCGAGCTGATGGGCCGGGTACATCTCTACGCCGAGCCCACTCCCCTGTTCGACAAGTTCGACATCGAGTCGGAGATCCGCGACCTGTTCAAGGCGCGGGTGGAGCTGCCCACGGGCGGATCGCTCATCATCCAGCCCACCGAGGCGCTGATCAGCATCGACGTCAACACCGGACGCTACACCGGGAAGAAGGATCCGGAGAAGACGATCCTGCGGACCAACCTCGAGGCGGCGCGGGAGATCGCCCGGCAGATCAGGCTCCGCGACATCGGCGGCATCATCGTCTGCG
>CAYPAE010000294.1:0-3747 GCA_964408595.1 uncultured Gemmatimonadaceae bacterium
ACAATCAGAACCGCCAGTCCAGCCCGACGACGAGCGGGGCCCGCGGCCGCATTTCGATCTCCGACCGCTTGCCGGTCACCGGATCGGTGGCGACGGCCAGCACGTTCCGCCGGCCGAGGAGGTTGGTCATCGTGCCGAACAGCGCCAGCTCGAAGTCCCGGCCCGCGAGCTCGAGATGCCAGTGCTTGCGAAGGCCGAGATCGAGCCGGAGGTAGGAGGGCAGCCGTGTCCCGCCGAGCCGGTTGGTGTCGTGCGTCGGGCTCCCGGCGAACTCGCACCCCTGGTCGAAGAGGTTGCACGACTCCCACTCGAACACGCCGAGCACTCCGGTGCCGCGGCGGCCGAGCGCGCCGGCAAGTCCAAGCCGTACGGAGGTGGTGGGCGTGGGGAAGACGATCACTCCGGTCTCGATCAAGTGGCTGGTGCCGTAGCCGGGGGCGTAGCTCGAGTCGCCGTACGCCAGGCGCACCCGTTGCCAGCCGTAACTCGCCGTCACCCCATACCGCGCGCCGCTCACCGCCGCGTCCAGAGAAAGGCCCCGCGCCCGGCCGGCCCCAGTGACGAATCCGCCGCTCGCGAACGGGGTGCCCGCTCGCGGCGCCACGAGCAGCAGCCCGTGAAACTCGCTCGCGTACATCTGGGCGCCCACCCGAACGCCGGCCCCCGCGAGAAGCTCGGCGCCGACCACCGCCCGGTCGCTTCGGGCGACGGGCACGTCCGGCGAGCCGGCGCCGAGGAAGAGATCGGCGGGAAAGATCCCGCCTACGACCGACTCCGAGTTCCGCAGTGACTGGGAAAACTGATGCGACCGGGCGTAGCTGGCCGAGAGGGAGGCGACCCGCGAGGGCCGCCAGCGCAGCTCGGCCTGAGAGCCGAGGTACACGTCGCGCGCGGCACTCGTGGCGGAGAGCGCGACATCGGCGGTGAGCCCCAACGCCACCGGGCGCCGGTGCCGGGCGAATACCGCGGCCGTGGGCGTCCGGGCATCCAAAGACGTTCCGATGCCGGAGCCGGCATGAGCCGCGACCCGGTACGAGGTACGGCTCCGTTGCACCCGAATGCCGGCGCCGGTGAATTGTCCCGCGACGTTCCGTTCCACCGCTGCGAGGAGGCCCTGATCCTCACGGTCGGACTCGAGCCCGAGGCTGGAGCCCTCGGTCGGGTGCCATGCCGCCTCCGCCTCGCCCTGCGCGTTCCAGCCCTGGATCCGCAGCGCGAAGCCGTCGCCCACGCTCCGACTCCATTCGACACCGACCGAACGGCTGTGCCAGTCGAATCCGTTGCGCAGTCTTCCAGGGACCACGGAGTCCGGCCTCGCGGTCAAGGTCACCGCGTCGAGCTTGTTTCCGCTGTCGTATCCCAGGAAGCGCAACTGCCCGCCGAGCGCGGGTGCTTCGACCTTGGCGAGCAGGTCGCGCGTGCGGCCGCGGAGATACGAGGGATCTCCCGGGGCGACGACCCCTGGGAAGCCGGAGCGCGCGCTCAACAGGAAGCCAGCCCCGGAAGCGCCGAGCGGACCGTCCAGGGTCACCCGGCCGTGGCTGGTGCTGAGGGTTCCCTGCACGCGGATCTCGCTGCCCGGTGCCCGCGTGGCGGCGGCGACCACTCCGGACAGGGCGTCCGGGGGTGCGAGCGAGGGTGAGCCGGAGATTACCTGGAGCCGGTCGAGCGCGTCGGGGTTCCAGGCGCTGAAGGTCCCCGCGGCGTGGTAGGGACTGAAGACCGGGATCCCGTCGAGGAGGTATGCCGTCTGGTCCGACGCGCCGCCGCGGACGTGTACGCCGCTCGGCGCCTCCGGGCTGATCGCGACCTCACCACCACCCAGCGCGAGGAACCCGTCGGGCTCCGCCAGGAGGGGGTGGTTGCGGAGCGCCGCCGCGGCGATCCCCCGGTCGGGAAATGGCGTGCTGTCCTCGCTCTCCAGTCCCCGGATGGCGACGGTGGAGCGTACGACGATAGTGGGCAGCTGAAGCGGCACCAGGTGAAGCGAGAGATCGATCTCGAGCTCGCCCTGGCCGGGGACCAGGGCGTGAATGGTGCGGGGGGAATAGCCGATGCGCTTGACGGAGAGATGCTGCGGGCCGGCCGGCACGACGCTCAACCGGTAGCGTCCCGCGCTGTCGGTCAGGGCGACGAGATCCAGGTCGGTGAGGGTGACGACCGCGTCGGCGAGCGGCGCCCAACTCTCGCCGTCGCGGATGGTGCCCGCGACGGCGGCTTGGCTCGCCTGCACGGCGAGCACCAACTTGAGCACTCCCAGGAGCTCGGAAGCCATAGCTCTGGTCTCAAGTTGGGGACCTGCTGTGTGGGCGCAAGGCCCACGTCGCGTCAGGGGGTGCCGGTCACCACGACACCATCGGCAAGGACTGGACCGGCGCCGTTCCCCAGCGCCGTGAAGTTCACCAAGGTCACCTGGCCCGTGCCGGTGGGCACCTGGGTCAAGCTCGCGCCGGCGCCGTCGTTATTGGAGGCAGTGGAGCGGCGGATCTGTCCGGCCAGCTCTCCAGCTTCGTTCTCCTCCAGCTCGATTCCGGCCCGGCTATTTCGCCGTGCAATCGCATGCACCAGCTCGGCCGTCAGGTCGCCACCCTCGTCCTCCCGAAGCAGGATTCCCGAGATCGGATCGTCTCCCGACAGCAGCCGGTTGGCTACCGACACGGCGTCCACCAGCCGGGCAACCAGGTTGCCCTCGCCTTTCTCGCGCAGCTTGATACCGGCATCGCCGCCGGCACCGCCATTGGCCCTGGCCGTGACGCGCTCGAGCTCGGCTTCGATGTCGCCCCCGCCCGCCACATCGTCGTCCACCTCGAACTCGATGCCTTCCTCCTGGTTCTCCGCGGCGCTCACGTCGGCCATGAAGACGCGGAGGTCACCCGTCCCGTTCTCGTTCAGGTCCACGCCTTGCTCGAAGTTCCGGTTCACCACCACATGGTTGAACCTGCCGATCAGATCGCCGTCGCCGAGCTCGTCCACATCGATGCCGTCGTCGAAGTCCTCCGACGTGAATGAGCCGTTGCCGACGAGCGCGGTGTGGCGCAGGGCAAACTTCGCGTCACCGGCCGCCCGCTCGTCGAGCTCCAGGCCATCGGCCCCGTTATTGGCGAATCTGGTCTCCCGGATGTCGGCCTCCAGGCTCCCCTCCCCGCCCTCGTTCACCCGCAGCCCGTCCGAGTCGATGAGCGCGAAGCCGTTCCGCTCGAACCGGCTGTCGGACACCTCAACCAGCAGACTCGCCGCCGAGCCGGCTTCCGACTCCGAGGCGGGGTCGATGAGGTACTCCGCCTGGTCGTTGATCAGGATGCCGTGCAGCCCGTTCTCCCGGATCGTGACCTGGTGCAGCCGGACTTTGAAGACGCCGGTCGCCAAGTCGGGGACTTTGATCGTGATCCCGTTGCCCGGGGCGCCCACCACCGTGAGGGCCATTGATCGTGAGATCGCCGCCGCTGTCGGTGCAGGCAGCGGCGAGGATCGCCAGGCCGACGAGGTATCGGAACGGGCGGGTCACGGATTGTCTCCTTGCGGGGGGAAGCCAGGTGCGGCGGCGGCGCAAGACCGTCCGCATGTGGCAGTCGCAAGCGTACCGACGCTCCGTGAAGGTTTCGTCACCCACCGGTAACGGACGGGCTTGACTCTCGGTCTCCCATGCGCGTTGAATTCCGCATGCGATTTCGTGTCTTCCTCGCCGCGCTGCTTCTCGCGGGCGCTCTCCCTCCCGCACTCCGGGCCCAGGCCACCGACGCCTCGCCC
>CAYPAE010000295.1:0-3718 GCA_964408595.1 uncultured Gemmatimonadaceae bacterium
GTGGCCGTGGCCTTGGGGCCGAGATGGCCGCGCGCGTCGGGACCGGGCCAGCGCATCTCGATCGCGAGCAGAACCGGCGAGGCGATGTAGATCGAGGAGAAGGTGCCGACGACCACGCCGAAGAGCATGAGCAGCGCGAACGGCCGCACCACGTCGCCACCGAGGACGCTCAGCGCGGTCAGGCTGCCGAGCGCCGTGGTGCCGGTGAAGAAGGTCCGCGGCAGCGTCTCGTTGATCGAGCGGTTGAGGATGGCCTCGAAGCTGTCCCGCTTCCGGCGGTGCAGGTTCTCGCGGATGCGGTCGAAGATCACGATCGTGTCGTTGAGCGAGTAGCCGACGATCGTGAGCAGCCCCGCCACGACGAACAGGCTGACCTCGAGCCGGGCGAGTCCGATGAAGGCGAGCGCGGCCACGATGTCGTGCATGGTCGCGACCACCGCGGCAATGCCGAAGCGCCACTCGAATCGATAGGCGAGGTAGGCCAGCACCGCGAGGAACGACATCAGAATCGCGAGCACGGCCTGCTGCCGCAGCTCGCCACCCACCTTGGGGCCGACCGCTTCCGTGCGCAGGATCTTGTAGTTGCCCGCTCCCAGCGTGGCGTCGAGCGCCTGTCCCACCGCCTCGGCGGTGGCCTGGGTGTCGTTGGCGTCCGAGCCCTGGCGCGCCGCGCGTGCCCGCACCACCAGCTCGCGGTCGGAGCCGAAGGTCTGGATCTCGGCTCCCTCGATGCCCCGTGCCTGGAGGGCGCCGCGCAGCGCGCCGACGTCGGCGGGCCGTTCGGTCTCGACCTGGATCAGGGTGCCGCCGGTGAACTCCACGCTGTAGTTGACGCCGCGGAAGAGCAGCACGATGAACCCGATCGCAATGAAGGCGCCGGTGACCGCGTAGCCCCGCTTGCGCTGGCCGAGGAAGTCGTAGTTCGCGTTGGCAAAGAGTCTCATGGGATCAGATGCTCAGTGTGGCCATGGTGGGCTTCCGGTCCAGCCAGATCAGGAACAGCGTCCGGGTGACGAAGATCGCGGTGACCATGGAGGCCGCGATGCCCAGGATCAGGGTCACGGCGAAGCCTTTCACCGGCCCCGTACCGAACTGGAACAGGAAGAGACCGGTCAGCACGGTGGTCACGTTGGAGTCGATGATCGCGCTCATCGCGTGCTTGAATCCCTCGTCCACGGCGAGGCGCACCGTCTTCCCCGCCGCCAACTCCTCCCGTATTCGCTCGAAGATGAGCACGTTGGCGTCCACCGCGATGCCGATGGAAAGCACCAGGCCCGCGAGCCCCGGCAGCGTCAGGGTCGCGTCCAGCATCGAGAGCCCACCCAGGGTGAGGAGCAGGTAGAGCGTCAGGGCCACGATCGCGAGCACGCCGGCGACGCGATAGTAGAGCACCATCACCAGCACGACGAAGATCGTCCCGATGACGCCGGAGATGATGCCCGACCGGATGGCGTCGTCGCCGAGGCTGGGTCCGACCTGCCGCTCCTCGACGATCCTGAGCGGAATCGGCAGCGCGCCGGCCTTCAGGGTGAGGGCGAGATCCTGCGCCTCCTGGAGGCTCCGGCCGGAGAGGGTGATCTGTCCGTTGCGACCGATGCGGCTCTGGATCACCGGCGGGCGCCCCTGCACCCGTCCGTCGAGGAGGATCGCCATGTAGTCGCCGACGTGGCGGCCGGTCTCCTCGCCGAACTTGCGGCCGCCCGCGCGATCGAGCTGGAAGGTGACGATCGGCCCGTTGGTGAGCGGATCGATCTGGGCCTGCGCGTCCTCCAGGTTGCTGCCGGTGATGATCGGCCGGTCGTCCAGGGCGTAGAGGAAGCGGTACGACTCGACGCCAACGCTCGACGGCTGGGCGGACCAGCGAAGCGTGATGCCTCGGGGGAGCTGCCGCGCCACCGCGGGGATGCTGAGCAGGCTGTCCACCCGGGGGAACGCCGTCTCGGGAACCATGTACTCACCGGGTGCTCCGCCACCGGCGGCACCGGAAACCTGGATCAGCCCGGTGAGGACGCCGTTGCCGGCGCCGACGGTGTCGGCCGCCGCGGTGTCCCTGGCCGCGCTGTCCCCCTCGCTGCGGCTCGGGGCAGGCTTCGCGGCGGCGCCCTTGACGGGCACTCCCTTGGCGCTGTCGGCGCCCGGCTTCCCCTCGCTGCGGCTCGGGGCAGGCTTCGATGCGGTATCGCCGCCCAGCAATTGCTCCACCGCCGAGGGGCGCGCCGAAGGCGACTCGCCGCGGATCCCCATCCCGCGAAGGACCCGGTCCATCGCCGGGATCGCCTTCTCGAGCGCGTTGGTCTCGTCGGTGATGCGGAACTCGAGAAACGCGCTCCGCTGCACGATCGCCTTGGCCCGGGCGGGATCGTCGATGCCGGGGAGCTCGACCACGATCCGCTCGTCACCCACCTTCTGGATCACGGGCTCGGAGACGCCGAACTCGTCGATCCGCTTGCGCAGGACCGTGAGCGCCAGGTCGAGATCGCGCTTGGGATCGGCCGACACCTGCTTCGACTGGTCCAGCTCCAGCGCCAGGTGCATCCCGCCCTGGAGATCGAGGCCGAGCTTGAGCGGCACCCGCTTCTCGGTGCGGTCGGTGATCACCCCGGTCTCGAGGTCGCGCTCCCGGAGGGTGATGTCGCGGGGGATGAGGGAGAAGACGCTGAGGGCGATGAGTCCCAGAATGACCAGCAGGCGGTTGCGAATAGACATCGTCGGTCGGCGCTCAGGCGTGGGTCACGCGGTTAGGATCGGTCCGGGCGCCGGCGAGCACCGCCTGGGCGCGAACGCGATCGCGGTCCAACTGTTCCTGCAACTGCTCCACCGAGGCGAAGCGCTCCACGTCGCGCAGCCGCTCCACCCACTCGATCCGCACCCACTCCCCGTAGAGATCACCGTCGAACTCGAAGAGATGCGCCTCGAGCGCGCGGCGCCGGTCCGCGAAGGTGGGCTTGGGCCCCTGATTCATCATCCCGCCGGCCCGGCCGTTCCGCCATTCCACCCGCACGGCGTATACGCCGTCCGGCGGCAGCAGCTTCTGCGGCGGCACGTCCACCAGATTGATGGTCGGGACGCCGATCAGCCGGCCCCGGTGCTCCCCATGCCCCACCAAGCCGCTCACGGTGTAGGGACGCCCCAGCATGCGGGCGGCGCTCACCAGATCTCCACCCCCCACCGCCCTCCGCACCCGGGAGCTGGAGACGTGCTGGTCCCCGAAGTCTACCGGGGGCACGACGTCCACGTCGAACCCGTGGATGGCGCCCAGATGACGGAGCGTGTCCACGTCGCCGCTCCGGCCGCGGCCGAAGCCGTGGTCGTGTCCGATCACCAGCTCGCGCATCCCGCAGCGCTCCAGCAGAACGCCGCGCACGAACTCCTCGGGCGTCATCCCGGCGACGTGCCGGTCGAACCGGAGGAAGTACGCGAAGTCGAGCAGCGTCTGCGCCAGGATCTCGCGCCGCTCGGGGCCGGTCGTGAGCAGCGGCGGGGCGGCCTGGGGGTTCACCACCTCGAGCGGGTGCGGCTCGAAGGTGACCAGCACACTGGCGCGGCCCGCTGCCTCGGCCCGCTCGGCGATCTCCCGCAACACCGCCTGGTGTCCGAGGTGCACGCCATCGAACGAGCCGACGGAGACGACGGTGCCGTCCGGGAAGGCGGGCAGGGGGGCCGGCGGGCGGCCGGCCAGCGGGTGACACACGGCTGTTCCACGACCCACCGGGGCCGC
>CAYPAE010000296.1:0-3713 GCA_964408595.1 uncultured Gemmatimonadaceae bacterium
CAGCGGCATGATCGCGAGGAAGATCATGGTCGTGCCGTGCATGGTGAACAGCTGGTTGTACGTGTCCGGGTCGATGAAGGTGCTGTCGGCCTTGGAGAGCTGGATCCGGATCACCAGCGCCTCGAGTCCGCCCACCAGGAAGAAGAAGAACGCGGTCGCGCCGTAGAGGATCCCGATCCGCTTGTGGTCCACGGTGGTGAGCCAGCTCCACAGGCCGGTTTTCTCGCCGTAGGCCGCGTGCGCGTGAGGCTTATCTAGGGCAGTCGTTGCCATGTCCGAATCCGGTTATTGGTGTGCGCGGAGGTAGGCCCTGAGCGCCCGGGACTCTTCCTCCGTGACGCCGAGGTTCGGCATCAGGACGCCCTTCTTCACCGTCTGGGGCTCGCGGATCCAGCGTTCCAGGTTCTCGTCGGTGTTCTTGAGCCAACCCGCGGCGATGTGCGAGCGAGCCCCCACGTTGGCCAGGTTGGGCCCGATCAGCCCCTTCGGCGCCTTCACCGCCTGAAGCGAGTGGCAGCCGATGCACCCCTTGGCCAGGAACAGCTTCTCGCCTTGGGCGTACGCCGGACCCTGCGGCGCCGCGGCGGCCGCGGCGGTGTCCTTCTGCGCGGCGCCGGCGGACCTGGCCTGCGGGCCCTGCACCTTCGCGCCCGCGCTCGCGGTCTTCAGCGAGTCGCCCGCGGGCGCGGCGGCCGGCGCCGCCGGGGGCTTCGGCCCCAGTGTCTGCATGTGGGCGATCCACCCGTCGAAATCGGCCGGCGACACCGAGCGGACGTGGAACGCCATCCGGGCGTGCTGGATCCCGCAGTACTCGGCGCACTGCCCCGGGAAGAGCCCGGTGCTGTCGGCCTTCCACCAGAGGCGGGTCTCCCGGCCGGGGAACACGTCGCGCTTTCCCGCGAACCGCGGCGGCCAGAAGCTGTGCACGACGTCGGCGGAGTTGATCTGCAACTCCACCGTCCGCCCCGCCGGGATGTACATCTCGTTCGCGGTGGTGACGCCGGCGTCGGGGTAGTGGAACTCCCACCACCACTGGTGCCCGATCACCTCGATCTTCATCGCGTCGGGCGGGGTCCGGCTGGTCTCGAAGATCCCCTTCACCGTCGGCACGGCGATCGCGGCCAGAATCAGGGCCGGAATCAGGGTCCAGATGATCTCGACCGTCGTGTTGCCGTGGATCTGGGAGGGCTCGGGATCGCCGGGCCGGCCGCGGAAGCGGAAGATGGAGTAGAGGAGCGCACCCTCCACCAGGACGAACACGCCGAGCGCCCAGTAGAAGGTCTGGTCCTGCACCTGGTCGCCGATGCGGGCAAAATCGGAGAGCGGCAGCAGGGCCGTCTGGGGATATCGCTCCGGGCTACAGCCCGCGAGCGCGAGCGCGAGGGCGAGCGCCAGCACGCAGAGTGAGGGCAGCGCCCCGGCAAAGCGCCTGGCGGCAGCGGTCCTAGGGTGCATTCCTTACGCGTCCTGTGTGCAAGGATCCACGCTAACCACGGAGTGAAGGCCGCAGATTATCAGTTTCCCGGGCAGAGGTCAAGGAAATCCTTGTAGAACTATCCCTATCTCAGCGCGCGGCCATCGCCCGCTCCACCTCCTCGACCGTCCGGGGAATCCCCGAGGAGAGCACCTCGGCGCCCGCCGGGGTCACCAGGACATCGTCCTCGATCCGGATACCTAGACTTTCGGCCGGGATGTAGATCCCCGGCTCGATGGTGAAGACCATCCCGGGCTCCAGCCGCCGGGAGTAGAGGCCGACGTCGTGCACGTCCATCCCCAGCCAGTGGGAGAGGCCGTGAATGAAATACCGCTCGCATCCCGACTCCCCGCACAGCTTCCCGGAGCGCCGCCGCAGGTAGTCCCGGGCGATGCGATTGAGGGTGGCGAGGTCGCTGCCCGGATGGACCGAATCTATGGCCGCCTGCTGGGCGCCGAGCACCAGCTCGTAAAGCTGCCGCTGCCGGCGGTCGAACCGTCCGGAGATCGGGATCGTCCGGGTGACGTCGGCCGAGTAATACCCATGCTCCGCCCCCACGTCCAACACCACCAGCTCGCCCGGCCGGGTCTGGCGCCGGTTCTCGTCATAATGCAGCGTGGTGCCGTTGGGCCCCGAGCCCACGATCGAGGGAAACCCCAACCGCTCCGCCCCGCGCCGGCGGAAGCCGTATTCGACCCGGCCCTCCAGCTCGTACTCGTACATCCCGGGACGGGCCTCCCGCATCGCCTCCAGGAGCGCGTCCCCGGTGATCGCAATAGCGCGGCGGAGCCGCCGAATCTCATCCTCGTCCTTGATCTGCCGGAGCACGGCCAGCTCGGCTTCCAGATCCCGGATCGGGACCGGGCCTCCCCCGGCACCGCCGCCGAAGACGAGCCGGCGGGCGAACGGTGAGTCCGCCTGCCGGGCTCCCCGCTTGAGGTAGAGCGCGCCCTTCCTCGCGGCCGACCCGTGCCCCAGCACGGTCCGCTCGATCTGGGACTCGGCCTCGGAGGCGGGGCGGACGTCCTCGATTCCGCTGAGGCCGCTCGCCTCCGGTCCGGGACCCAGGGTGGGACCGTTCCACCGCTCGGAGCCGGGCTCGCGCTCCGGCAGATAGAGAATGGCCGAGTCAGGGGCGCTCTTCCGGCCGATCAGGACCAGCCACCCGCCGGGCGCCTCCAGGCCGGTCAGATAGAAGAAGTCGTTGTCTTCGCGGTAGTCGCTGTCCTGGGGGTAGTCGCGCTCGATGCTTCGGAGACTTCCCGATCGGACGACCGCGATGCCGGTCCCGATCCGGTCGATCAGCGCCGCTCGCCGGGCCGCGAGGCGCTCGACGGGGACGGGGCCGGCGGGGGACCCGGATTGGGCCGGTGCTGAAGAGGACAACAGAAAGGAAAGGGCACCTGTCACCCTGAGCGTTTTCATCGGTCCAAGATACATCGGAATCGGGCTCCCGGCGCCTAAATGGCTACAAATCATGCACTTCTGTAGCCCGGCTCTTCCGGAACGCCGGACCGGAGGTATCTTTCACGATCGCAAGCTGCATTCAGGCCTGGCGACTCCCATCGCCAGGCTCTTCTTCCTTATTCTGGTTGCACCATGATCAGTGAGATGCGGGAGAAGCTGAGACGCGAAGTCGATCAGCTCAGCCACGAGCTCAACGTCCTGCTTCCCCAGGCCATCGCCCAGGCGGTCGAGCTGGGCGATCTGCGGGAAAACTCCGAATACAAGGCCGCCCTGGAGCGCCAGCAGTTCGTGCAGGCGCGCCTGGGCCAGTTGCACCAGCGCTTGAACCAGCTGGGCCAGCTCGCCAACCACGAGGCGCCGGCCGATCGCGTCGGGCTCGGCTCCACGATCACGGTGCTCGACCTCGAGACCAGCGAGACCGACGTCTACGTCGTCGTGCTGGCCGAGATGATGGACATCGACGCCGGGCACATCTCGCTCGCCTCTCCGTTGGGGCGCGCCCTGGCCGACGGCCGCGTGGGCGACGAGATCAGCCTCCGCCTTCCCACCGCCAACCGCCGGCTCCGGATCACGCAGCTGGTGACGGTCCACCAGGCGAACGGGAATGGGAAGCGGCAGAATCGGAAGCGTTAGAGTATGGATTTCCCCAAGAAGCAACTGCTGGTCGTGGGCGACCGGGTCCTGATCGCCGCCGAGAATGGCGACGAGAGGACCCGGGTCGGTCTCTACCTCCCCGCCACGGCGATCGACTCCCAGCAGGTGCAGACCGGGC
>CAYPAE010000297.1:0-3696 GCA_964408595.1 uncultured Gemmatimonadaceae bacterium
CGAACCAGGTATGCGAGGACCGTTCGCCGATGCGGCAGTAGGCGATGGTCTCCTGATCCTTCTTGAAGCCGTTGTCCTGCTCGTAGAGCTTCCGCAGCTCTTCGGCCGAGCGGAAGGTGTGGGTCTCGGGATCGATGGCCTTGGCCCACGGGATGCTCTTCGCCCCGGGGATGTGGCCGCCCCGGAGGCAGCCCTCGTTGGGATATTCGGGCATGTGCATCCGCTCGCCGCGGTACTCCTCGGGGCTCCGGACGTCCACCAGCTGGCCCTTCTTCTTCTGGTGCGCGAGCGTCTCGTCACGGAACGCCCGGATCCTGGTGTCGTCCCGCTCGCCGACGGTGATGTTGCCCGCGGGATAGGAAGGCACCTCGGTCGAGAGCGGCCGGCCCTCGTCCACCCAGCGCAGCCGCCCGCCGTCCATCACCTTCACGTTCTTGAGGCCGAAGAGCTGGAGCACCCAGAGCGCGTACGTCGCCCACCAGTTGTTCTTGTCGCCGTAGAAGACGATGGTGGTGTCATCGTTGATCCCCTTCGACCGGAGCAGCTTCTGGAGCCGGTCGCGGTCGACGTAGTCCCGGGTCAGCGCGTCGTTGAGATCGGTGGTCCAATCCACTTTCACCGCGCCGGGGATGTGGCCGGTGTCGTAGAGCAGAATGTCTTCGTTCGACTCGACCAGGCGGACCTTGGGATCCTTGAGATGCTGCGCGACCCAGTCGGTGGAGACGAGCATCTCGGGGTGCGCGTATCCTCGTTTCTCGATCGGTGTGACCGGCGCCACTTGGGCGGTTGCCATGTCTGCCTCCTTGCACTGCTTTTGTTTGTCTTCGAGCTGTAGCAACGCCCGAAACGAAGACCGGCCGCGCCCCCGGGGGTGGGAGAGCGGCCGGCCGGGATCTGGTACCCGACGCCTAGGGCAGCAGCGCCGCCCGCCGGCCGCGATCCGGCCCTGCGCAGCAACAGCGCTTCATGCGGACAGATTTGTTCATGCCGGAATTCGGCATCGCGACTCTGCTCGGGTCAGGGGTTAGTCACTTAAGTTATGGCCCCTTTCCGGAGGCTGTCAACCGCTCGCCGGACAGCCACCACCCTCCTCAGCTCGCGCTGCTGCGCCCAGGTGGCTCGCCGCCGGGGCCGGCCGCCGCCCGACGCCTGCGGCGCCTCTACCGCCTCGCCTCGGGCCTCGAGCCTGACGGCCTCCGCCATCATCGCCGCGCCGGCGGGGACCAGCACCTCCCGTTGGAGCGTGCCGAGATATCGCATCGGGTCCCCTGGAGGGACGACGTCGAGCGGAAAGGTGCGCTGGAGCAGGATCGGGCCGCTGTCCAGACCGTCGTCCACCCGGTGAACCGTCACGCCGATCTCCGGGACCCCCGCCAGCAGCTCGTAGAACCCCGGCGACGAGCCCCGGAACTCGGGCGGTCTGCCGAGATGGAGGTTCAGCGTGCCCAGACGCGGGATGGCGAACAGCGTCCGCCGGAGGCGATAGCAGCCGAAGACGAGGCCGAGGTCCGGCCGGAGCGAGCGGAGACGCGACAGACACTCCGGCGCGTGCAGGTCGGGGTAGTGCAGGTGCACCGCGGAGGGGACGCGCCGGGCGACCTCGTGCTCGAGTCGCGGAGCCGGCGCCGGCGCGAACGGGCGCGGCAGCCGCGCCCGAGTCGCCGCGATGAGCCCGGGCGGCCCCGCGAAGCGGTACGTCTTGGCGACCCGCTCGAGCGCGGTCCGTGGACGGGGCAGCGACGTGGTGACGACGTGCAGCGAGCGGACCTCGGCGAGCGGCGCGACCGCGGCCGCTACTTCGAGCCCGAGGAGGTTGGTGGTGAACAGCACGACGTCGAGGCCGCGAGTCTCGCTCATCGCTCTCCTCGCACCCGCCGCCACTCGCTTCTCCATCCCACCGCCAGCGGCAGAACCAGGAACAGGTAGAGCCCGAGGCCCGCGACTTCCGAGCCGAGGCCGGCGGCCGCATGCCCCGCGATCACCACCGCCGCAGCGCACCAGACCAGCGGGCGCAGCGCCCGAACGGCCAGGCGCCCCGCCCTGGCGATGCCGCTCAGCCGCGCGTTGAGCCGCACCACGGCCGCCGCGAAGATCAGGTGACCCACGAGCGACGCGGCGGCCACACCCTCGAGGCCCGCCCCGGCGAGCAGCGCGACGGTCGAGAGGCCGAGGTTGAGTGCCAGCGCCACCACCGGCCCGATGCAGAAACCGATCGCGCCGAGGAACGGCGGGACCAGGGTGGCGAACGGCATCAGCGAGCGATCGAGATGCCGCCGGAGCGCCGTGGCTGCGCCGGCCCGGCGCGCTTCGCCGTACACCTCGGGAAAGACGACCGTCCTGATCGCGAGGGCGAACGCGGCGGCCGCGCTGGCGAGCGCGCCGGCGAAGGCGTAGTAGCCGAGCAGCTCCTCGCCTCCCCAGGCCGCGACCACCCAGCGGTCGGCGGTGTGGAGCAGCGTGCCCACCACGCCGGTGAGCGCCAGCGGCAACCCCACCTTCAGCATCGGGCGGAGGGTCGAGGAACGGAGGACCGGTCGCATCTCCACCCACCGCGACGCCGCCGCGGCGCCGAGCGTCGCGGCGATGGCCAGCCCCGCGAAGGCGCCCGCCAGCCCGAACCGCCACGCCAGGATCACGCCCAGGCCGAGGTGGAGCGCGGCGGTGCAAGCTTCCAGGAGAGCGTAGCGGAGAAGGGTGGTGCGCACCCGGGTGAAGACGAGGACGTAGCCGTAGACCGACTCGGCGACGACGGCGGCGGCGAAGCCCTGGAGGATCAGCCGGTGATTGGGCGCCGCCACCAGCGCGCTCAGCAGGAGCGCGATGGTCGCCAGCGCACCCGACACGGCGAGAACGAACCCGAGCGCTGCGCCGGCCGCCTCCGACCGGTCGGCCGCGCCTTGCGCCGCGCCTTGCGCCGCGCGATCCCGCGAATGGAGCAGCTCCACCTCGAGCCCGCGGAACACGCCGAGCCCGGCGAGCGTCGCGTACCGGGTGCCGAGCCGGAGCAGCGCCCAGCTCCCGAACGCCGCAGGTCCGAGAAGCGTGGCGAGCAGGATGCCGCGAATGCCGAGCAGGCCTTCCGCGGAGGCGCGGATGGCGGAGTAGCCCGCCACCTTCCGGATCAGCCTGTCCCGGCGCCGCGGGTGCACCGCGGCACCGATCAGTGCGGAGCCGGCGGACACGGCGTGAACCGGGCGAAGAGCCGGCTGCCGAGCTTGACGTACCGTATCTCGCCCACGACGCGGGTGGAGGCGCCGGTCCGATGCAGCGTGCGCAGCGAGGCGATGTTGTCGGGAGTGATCATCCGCCACCCCTCGGTCCGGCCGAGGGCGCGGGCGGCACGGAGCCGCTCGCTGGCCAGCGCAGAACCGACTCCGCTCCTGCGCTCGGCCGGGACGACGTAGAGGTCCCAGAGATAGGCGGCGTCCGCGGGGAGCTCGAGAGGGCATTGGCTCACCTCGGGCCGCATCTCGGTGGCTACCCAGGCGTAGCCGACCGGCCGGCTCCCCCGCCAGGCCACCAGCCCGGTGCAGCCGATCTCGAGCCGCCGACGGAAGCGCTCGCGGTCGAGCTCGCCCGCGATCCGGTCCAGCGCCGGGACCTGCTCCACCCGGAGCGGGGCGATCGTGACACCGGCGGGCGGCTTCAGATCGGGAATCTCATCGAGCGGCTGCGCGAAGATCGTGAGCCGGCTGG
>CAYPAE010000298.1:0-3662 GCA_964408595.1 uncultured Gemmatimonadaceae bacterium
GTGGATCTGCCGCTCGGCGAGCCCGGTGCCTCCCGGGTCTTCACGGCGACGGTCCCGGCGGGAACGTACGACAAGGTGGAGTTCCAGATCCGCCAGCCCGACGACGACCCGGAGGATCAGGCGTTTCTCGCCGAGCACCCCGAGTTCGCGAACATCAGCCTTCGGGTCGAGGGCAGCTACAACGGCACCCCGTTCGAGTTCACCAGCGCACTCGAGGCCGACCTGGAGCTGGAACTGACCACGCCGATCGTCCTGGGCGGATCGGCCGAGACCGATCTTACCCTCCTGGTGAATCTCGACGCCTGGTTCCGTGCTCCCGACGGCACGCTGCTCGACCCGGCGAGCGCGGATGCCGGCGTGGTGGCGGAGAATATCCAGCGCTCGTTCGAGGCGTTCGAGGACGAGGACCACAGCGGGTCCGATGACCACGGTCCCGACGACGGTCCGGATGACGGGGGCCCCGACGATGCGGGTCCCAGTGAGTCCAACGCCTTCTGAGTCGGGGATCGCACATGGCCGAGGACACGGTGAGACGTGATTGGAGAGTGGGTCTCCTCGTGTCCTCGGACAGTTTTCGCACGGCGGTGAGGCAGCTGGTGGAGGAGCTGGGTGGAACGGTACTGGAGTTCCAGCCGGAGCAGGACCGGCCGCTCCCCCAGCTCGACGCTCTGCTGGTGCTGGCGGGCGGCGCTGAGGGCGCCGGACTCGACTTGCTGGCCGAGTCCCGGACGTCGGTGCCGCGAATGTTGATCGGGGCTGCGGCCGACCATCGGGTGGCGGCGGCGGCGCTCCAGAGCGGGGCGCGAGACTATTTCGCTCTTCCGTCGGACTTCGACTTGCTGCGCCGCTCGCTCGAACGCCTGGCGCGGGACGCGGAGAGTCGCGAGGCGGCCGGCCGGTTCTCCGAGGGCGAGCGGCGCGCCGCCGGGTTCGAAGCGATTCTGGGCACGAGCCTGGCGCTGCGCCAGGCCCTGGAGCCGGCGGCACGGGTGGCGGCGCATCGTGACCTCTCGGTCTTGATCGGCGGGGAGACCGGCACCGGGAAGGAACTGCTGGCCCGTGCGCTCCACTACGGCAGCCCGCGGGCGCGGGAGCCGTTCGTCGAGGTGAACTGCGCCGCGATTCCCGCCAACCTGCTGGAGAGCGAGCTCTTCGGGCATGAGCGGGGCGCCTTTACCGGCGCGATCGCGACCAAGCCCGGGCTCTTCGAGCTGGCGCACGGCGGGACCCTGTTTCTCGACGAGGTGGCGACCCTGCCGATGGAGCTGCAGCCGAAGCTGCTGCGGGCGCTGGAGAATCGATCCATTCGCCGGGTCGGCGGACAGCAGACCAGAGAAGTGGACGTCCGGGTGATCGCCGCCACGCACGTCGAGCTGGGCCAGGCCGTGCGCCGCGGTGAGTTCCGCGAGGACCTCTACTATCGGCTGAACGTGGTGCTGCTGGTTCTCCCGCCGCTGCGGGAACGCGAGGGCGACATCGAGCTGCTGGCGCGCATCTTCGTCGACCGGATCGCCACCGGCTACGGGCTGCCCGTCCCCGAGCTGTCGGGCCCGGTGCTGGCGGCGCTCAGGACCCATCGCTGGCCGGGCAACGTGCGGGAGCTCCGAAACGTGCTGGAGCGCGCCGTGGTGCTCTCCCCACCCGGAACCCTCGCGCTGGAGCCGCTCGACGAGCGCCACGAGCCGTTGGCCGCGCCGGGAGGGGCACTCCCGTTCCCCGCGGCGCTGGACGAGATCATCCGCGCGACGGTGGTGGCGACGCTCGAGCTCACCGGCGGCAACAAGAGCGAGGCGGCGAGGCGGCTGGGAATCTCGCGACCGAGACTGCAGCGGTTGCTCGAAGGAAAGTTGGACTGACGCCCCTCGGGGCCCCGGAGGACTCTTCACCATGCGTGTACGGTTGCCGTTCCTGTCGGTCTCGTTCGCGGCCCTGGCTCTGGCCTGCTCGGACTCCAACGGGCCCAACGAGACGACCAAGCCGCCCTCGGAGCTCACCATTCTCCGGTTGAGCGAGGAGAGCCCCGCGCTCCTCGACGCCGAGGTGAGCTTCTATGCCGTCCGGGGCGAGAGTCGCGAGGCCCGCATCGCCTTCGACGACGGACAGGGGGGTGAGGGCGACGAATACCTGCGCCTGCGGGTGAACGACAACTCGCTTCTAGCGTACCCCGACGGGACGCCCTTCGTGGAGCAGGACTCGGTGCTCATCACCATCCGCGTAGTGGATCCCGCGCGGCTGCTGTTCGAGCTGGAGCCGACCGGGCTCCAGTTCAGCCCGGAGGATCCGGCCGAGCTCCGAATCCGCTACGGGGAGGCGGATGACGACCTGAACGAGGACGGCGAGGTGAACGTCGAAGATCTCGATCTCGAGCTGACGCTGGCGATCTGGCGCCAGGAGAACCCGGGCGATCCGTTCGTCCGGCTCGGGACGTTGCTGGTGGACGATCTCGACGAGGTGGAGGCGGAGCTGGAGGGATTCAGCCGGTACGCCCTCGCCTACTGAGGATCGAGCAGATGGAGCCCAGGCCCGCAGCCGACGAGTTCACCGACCAGCTCCGCGAGCTGGTGCGGACCGGACGTTTCCGCGAAGCGGTGGAGACGTACCGGCGTTCCGCGGGAGACGCGGTGGTCGGGCCGGACGCGCAGCTCCTCGCCGCGACGGCCGCGACCCGGCTGACGGAGCTGGATCTCGCCGAGGAGCTCGCGGGCGAAGCGGCCCGTCGCTTCGCGCAGCGGGGCGACTTCGACGGCCGGATGCGGGCCCTCAATCTGCTCGGCGTCATCGGCTTCGAGCGGGGCCAGCTCGCCGAGGCGGAACGGCGCCTCACCGAGGCGCTGAGCCTGGCCTATCGGCTGGAGGACAGCCTCGTGGCCGCGCGGGCGTGCAACAACCTCGCGTCGGTGCTCCATCTGCGCGGGCGCCCGGAGGAGGCGGTCGGGCTCTATCGCGGAGCCTTGCTGAGCTACCAGCGCTTGGGAGACCGCCGCGGCACGGCGGAGACCTACCACAACCTCGGCCTGACCTATCGCCAGCTCTCGGACTGGGAAGAGGCCGAGAGCGCCGTCACCCAGGCGGTGCGCCACGCCGGCTCGGTGGGGGAGCCGTCGCTCATGGCGCTCGCGTCGGGTGGAAGGGCCGAGCTTCGGATAGAACAGGGCGACGTCGAGCTCGCCCTCTCCGAGCTCGATCGCGCCGGCCGGATGGCGGAGCTGGCCGGCGACGTGGTCGGCGTGGCGGAGTTGCGCCGTATCCGGGCGGTCGCGGCATTGCGCGGGGGGCGCTACCAGGAGGCGCTGGAGCAGGCCGAAGGCGCTCGCCGGACTGCCGAAGAGCATCACGTGGCCCTCCTCAAGGCGGAGTGCGCCGCGCTCGCCGCACTGGCACACCGCGCGCTCGGCCAAGCGGAGAGCGCCGAGCTCCTGCGGGCTGAGGCGGAGGACGGGTTCCGGTATCTCGGCGCGGTGAGGCTGCTCGAGCGCTTCGAGTCCGATTGGTCCGCCTAGGCCGATTCGGGCGACCCGCCCGCGCGGGCGGCCCGGCGGCGCAACAGCATCCCATAGACCACGAGGTTGACCGCGATCACCAGTGACCCGAGGATGAGCTGCACTCCCTGGGTGAGCCCCGCCGGGTAGAGCACCGGCAGCAGGTAGTGCTCGATGAACCCG
>CAYPAE010000299.1:0-3662 GCA_964408595.1 uncultured Gemmatimonadaceae bacterium
TGGGTCAACGTGACGTTGATCGAAGTACGCACGACTCGCGGGCAGAGGTACCCTGAGATGTTGGGTCATAGCCCCACTGCCGTTACTGGTGATATCTGCTCTCACCTGCGTGCAGCGGACTCATAGTCGATCGGCGCCCGAGGCCTCGTCGCCGTGGGCGCCGACTCGTATTTCTCATTCACGATCGCGACTTCGCTGAACCAATGCCTTCCCGCGATCCGCCACTCGCGCCAGCCACCGCCGGGGGGCTCTTGTCACTGCCGTTGAAACTGCCACCTCGCTGACCCTCCTTGGCCCGCCTTCGGCGGTACGCCTTGTGTGCCCGTTCGTTGCGCCGGATAGCGCGGCGAATCCCGCGACGCCGGTCGAAGCTGCGCCACCACCGCTTGGTCGCCCACCATCCCACCCACATCTGCCCAAGGTCAACCTGTCGCCGCTCGACAAAGTCGCGGAGGTACTCCCGCGACCAGATCTCATTTTCGTAGTAGACGCCTTCGCCATCCGAGCGTCTGGATTGGCGTGCTCAGCGAGGAATTGGCGAATAACCTCGACCGCGGCCTCGGACAGATCGTGGGGCCAGATCAGGGCAACCTCGCGCAGATGCGCGAATCCTCGGCGCGCGGCTTCCTCCCGGATCTGTCGGCGGTCAAGCTCGTCCTCTGGCAGCGGAGGTGGGACCCAGCCTGGATTTTCAGCGAGTCGTTCGTACCGCTGCAGCTCCTGGAAGCGGTGGGCAGCTGCAGTGCGGATGTCAAGGAAGGCCGTCTTGGCTGCTTTATAGGCGACTGATTCCTCCTCGCCGAACTTGGTGGCGTGGTACGCTCTCCGGGCTCCTCTCGCTTCGCCCCAGAGCTTGCCGAGGATCAGGGTGAGCACCGGGACGCCGGCGAGGATCACCTGCAGAATGACCGGAATCGACTTCATCGGTTCTGCGACCATACTCCTGCCTTGTTGCTAGGCGTGCAGCGATTCGATCATCCCCTTGAGCGGCTCGTACCCCCGGGCCAGGAGCAGAGCCAAGATCCCCAAGACGAAGGCGGCTTTTTGTGCGTTCTCTAAAAGATGACACCCCTTTTCTCTAAATTCTGTCACCCCTGAGGGCCTCCGGTTTACTTGCGGCCTCCGTGTGAGATCACTCACTGGGGAGGCCAAGGAGGATGCTCAGGATGCTCGATCGACACGCAGTCCACGAGTTGCGGCGGGCGGGGGTGACGGCTCGCGCCATCGCGAAACAGTATGGGGTGTCGGTGCGGACGGTCCGCCGGATCGGCCGCGAACCGCCGGTGGGGGAGAGTGCGGAGGTGCCGGCGCGCCGGGCGCGTGGCATCGGCCGGCCGGGCGTGACGGCGGCGCTGCGGGAGCGGGTGGCGGCGCTGGTCGCCGACGATCGCGAGGTGCCGCCCGGGGAGATCTGCCGGCGGCTGCGGGAAGAGGGCACCCCGCTCGGCCTGAGCACCGTCTATCGGGTGCTCTGCGACGTGCGCGCGACGCTGCCCGCGGAGCTGCTGGTCCGCTTCGAAGGGGTCGCGGGGGAATTCGCCCAGTTTGACTTCGGCCAAGTCAGCGTCCGGGTGGTGGAGGGGACGCGCCGGATCGTGCACTTCGCCGCCTACCGCCTCAAGTACTCCCGCTGGATGCATGTGGTGCTCGTGCCGGACGAGCGGGTCGAGGCCCTCATCCGGAGTCTCCTGGCGAGCTTCGCGGCGGCGGGCGACGGTGCTCCTGGACGTCGTAGCCCTCGAAGAGGCCCAGGTTGAAGGACGCGTTGCGGATCGGCGCCGGCGTCACCCAGCGGGTGCGCGTGGTCCGGCCGGAGGTGGTGGAGTCGACCTTGTCGCCCACGCTCGCGAGCAGATAGGTGGAGCCGGTGGTGAAGGTGAGGTCGAACCTCGCGAGGCTCCGCCCCTCCAGCGAGCGGGGGTACCACGCCGCCGAGGACTTGATCAGGAAGAAGTCGCCGAACCGGTCGATCAGGTCGCCGTGATAGTGGAGCCGCAGGGTGCGGACGTCCCCCGGCCGGATCTGGCGGTCGAGCAGGACCCAGACGAGCGGGCTGTCCTTGCCGCGCACCACCGTCGCCCTCTCCCCGCCCTCCCAGCTCGCCGAATCCACCCGCAGCTTCTCGAACAGCTCGAACGCGACCCAGGGACCGACCGCAGTGTCCGTCACGATCCGAAGCGTGGCCGAGGCGGAGAAGCCGATCTCGCCGATGCCGGTCGCGGCGGCAGGGAGGCCTCGATGGCGTAGCTCTCGACGTCGGCCTGGCGGAGGCGCTCGCCCTTGAGCCCGCCTGCGCGAAGCCGGCCCCGGAGCGGGAACTGGGTGACCACCTCCGAGCGGCGGGAGTAGCCCCAGCGCGAGACCTTGCTCAGGAGCCGCACGCCCTCGAACTCGTGGGGGTTGAGCATGAACATCAGCGGGCCGCCGCCGGTCCGCTTGAGGTGGGCGTAGAACAGGTCGCTCCGCTCGCCGTTGAGGAAGGCCCCCATCAGGTCGGGCTCGAAGGTGCGGCTGTCCTCGTCCGCCAGGAGCTCGAGGCCCTGCCTGACCGCTCCGCGCGCATCACCCGCGTCCGCTCCCGGCGCGAACTTCACGGCGGCCTCCAGCTCCTCCAGGGTGCCGTCCGCGAACACCAGCAGCAGCTCGCTGAACGGCGAGGCGAGGGAGTCGGCCTTCTCCAGCCGTCTCAACCGCTCCCGCTCGACCGGGGTGGCCGGCGCGAACGAGAACACGCCTTTGCCCCGGAACACCGCCCCAACCGTTCGCCCCCCGACTGGCGTCAGGAGCTGAATCCGCCCGCTCTCGAGGGTGAAGCGCGCCGCGTCCCGCTGGAGGGTGAGGCTCGACACCTCCGCCACCCGGTCCGCGCGGGGCGACATCCGCAACAGCTCGTCGAAGAGCGCGTCGTACGACCGGGCGTGCGACTCGGCGGCCGGCTGGGCGGAGCCGGCGCTGGCGAGCTGGGCCGAAAGGTCGGAACGGCGAGCGGGGAGGAGGAGCAACTGGAGCGCGACGATCGGCGTACCGATCCAACCGCGAGGCGACACCACTCCTCCGTGGGGTCAGAGATGGGACTGGTCGAGGGATGAGGCGAAGATGGAACTCGGCAGCCGACCGGTCAAGCTATCAGAATTGGTAGGGCGACCGGAAGCGAGACACTACGGTCGCCTTCACCTGGGCCTGCTCGAGGAAGGATCCTGGAAGAAGTGCCTCGGGAGGTGCCCCGGCCCCTCGCTAATGATCAACAAGACGGCGGTTGAGAGACCAGCCCTGATGAACCAGCGCGTTTTAGTCGCCCGAACTTGCGGAGCATCTGCTGGAGGCATAGGGTAGCTAGTAGCATCGCTTTCCTGACTCGCGGGAACCTAGCACCGCGCGAGCCGTAGGTGTGTGCAGCAGACTTCTCTTCCCCGAGGAGCCGACCCGTAGAGCAGCTAGCGCCGAAGTTGCAGGCGGCTGTCTCCGGCCGGTACACGGTTGAGCGCGAGCTCGGCCGCGGCGGGATGGCTACGGTCTTCCTGGCTCAGGATCTCAAGCACCACCGCCCCGTCGCCATCAAGGTGCTGCGGCCCGAGCTCGCGAGTGCAGTCGGCGCCGAGCGGTTCGTCCAAGAAATCGAGCTGGCGAGCCACCTCACCCACCCCCACATCCTCCCTCTGTTC
>CAYPAE010000300.1:0-3639 GCA_964408595.1 uncultured Gemmatimonadaceae bacterium
GTGGACCGGCGGCTACGGGAGTCCGGCCTCGCACGAGGCGGCGGCGGCCGGGTTCCGGTTCGCCGGGCGTCTGCCGCCCCGCAGCCGCCGGTTGCTCGAGGGATACCGCGCTTTCGACGAGGGGTCGCCGCGGGCCATCGATTCGATGCGGGCGTACGTCACCGAGTATCCCGAGGACCTGGAGGGGTGGTACACCTACGGGGAGGCGCTCTATCATCTCCGGGAGCTCGAGCCGAAGGCCCCGGACACGATCATCGCGGCGTTCGACAGGGTGATCGCGGGCGACTCGACCCTCACGCCCGCGGTGATCCACCCGCTCGAGCTCACGCTCATGTACCGGGACAGCGCCCGGTTCGGCCGCTACCTCCGCCTCTTCGAGCGAACGGCGCCGCCGAGTCACGTCGCCGCTCACCGGGTCGCCGCGGAGCTCGCCTGGGGCCCACGGCCGAGCGATAGCGCGCTCCGGGCCGCGCTCGCCAGCGTTCCCTACATAGCTTTCCACGCGGTGGCCTCGGTCTATCGCGACGAGAATGCCACCTCCGACACCATCCTCGCCCGATCCGCGCGACTCAACAACGCCTTCCCGGCAAACTCCCCCGCTCGCCGCTTCGCGCCGATCGGACGGGGCTTCGCGCTCCTCGGATTCGGCCGGCTGCGCGAGGTCCAGTCTCTGGTGGACACGGTGGCCGCGATTGCGCCCGGCGCTGCCGTCGGCCTGCTCGGCTGGCCCGTTGTGCTCGGGATCGCTCCACCGTCGTTTGCCGGAGCGCGGCTGGACTCGCTCTTATCGTTGGATCGGGATGTGACGGACAACCCACGCAGGACCGCCTACGCGCAGACGATCAAAGCGATGGTCCGGGGCCAGACCGAAGAGGCGATCCGGAAGGCCTCCGAGGGAATGGAGCTTCCGGACGGATCACCCGATTCGACGAGGAACCGCGCGCTGCTGGAGGCGGCCGGCGGCTGGGCACGGCTGGTCCGGGGAGACACGGCGGGCGGCTTAGACGATCTGCGCTCCGGTCTGGCAAAGGCCGGCGGGCCAAACAGCGCCGAGACCACCGCGTTCCTCCGATTCCAGCTCGCGCTCGCCCTCGCGGCCCACCCGGATACCCGCGAGGAGGGGATCAGTCGCCTCCGGTACAGCTTCGACAACACCGCGCTCTACCTGGTTCCGCTCGCCTATCTCGCGCTGGGCCGGACCTACGAGGCCGCCGGGAAGGACGACTCCGCGGCCGTGGCGTACGGCCGGTTCGTCCGGCTATGGGACAAGGCCGATCCGGAGCTCCAGGGCCGCGTCACCGAGGCGCGAGAGGCGCTCGAGCGGCTCACCTCCGAGCCGCGCTGACCGCAGTGGACACCCGCGAGCTGGGACGGTCCCTCATCGACCTCTTCGGGCAGGGGTGGTCGCGGGGCAACGTGGACCTGCTGATGTCGGTCTTCGCCGCCGACATGGTCTTCGTGGAGACGCCCTTCTCCGAGCCGCTTCGCGGCGCCGAGGCGGTCCGCCGGTTCTGGCTCGAGGTTCCCCTTCATCAGTCCGAAGTCACGTTTTCCTCCGGCGAGATCTACGCCGCAGGGCCCTGGTTCAGCACCGAGTTCAAGTGCGTCTTCCGCCGGAAGCGGACCGGCGAGTGGGTGGACGCCCGGGGCGCCATCTTCTGTGAGACCGATGGAGCCAAGATCACCGAGATGCGGATGTACTGGCACCGCTGGAACGGGGGGAGGGAGACGAGCAAACCGTGATCGATAGGCGTGAGGTGGGGTAGGAGTGTGAGTGTCACCCTGAGCGAAGCGAAGGGGGCCATGTTCGGTATGGTCCCCTTCACTGCGTTCAGGGTGACAATGTTGCAACCCTAACGAGCTACAAGTGTCCCCGTCGTCAGAGCATAGAGCCCCCGCCGGAGGACGATCCGGGAACGAACTCCAGTGCTAAGTGGTTAGGATACATAGGCGTGAACGATGGCACGCGGTTCGCAGAGTGACGAAGCACTAGCCTAACGCCGTGCCCCGTCTCAATTTCCAGTAAGGCAACAGCAGTTTCGGGAGGCGCCATGTACCTCACCCTGCTCCTTCCACTCCTCCTCGCGAGTGGGCCGGGCCAGTCGGCCGCCGCGACCGGGGACGATCCCCCGATCAAGATCTGGATCAGCAACGACGGACGGTTCCTCCGCGGCGACCGCGCCAGGGTGCACTTGCGGACCGAGGACGACGGCTACCTGGTCGTGCTCCACGCCGACGCCGAGGGGCACCTCCGCATCCTGTTCCCGATCGACCCCACCGACGACAACTTCGTCCGCGGCGGCAAGAAGTACGAGGTCGAGGGCCGTGGCGGGCGTGACGCGTTCGATGTCGGCGACCGCTCGGGCCGCGGCTCGGTCTACGCCGCTGTCTCCCGCTCCGCGTTCCGCTTCGACGAGTTCGTGCTCGGCGACCACTGGGACTACAAGGCTCTCGCGCCCAAGCTACTGGCCGAGGACCCCGAGCCCGAGCTGACCGAGCTGGTGCGCCGGATGGCGCAGGGCAGCTTCGACTACGACGTCATGAGCTACTACGTGGTCGATCGCGTGGAGTACGCGAACGACTACTCGTACCATCGGCCGTACTACGACAGCTTCTACTACGACGACTTCGGCTGCGGGTACTATCGGAGCTGCGGCAGTGGGTTGTCGGTCAGCCTCTTCTTCGGCCGACCCTTCTATCGGCGGCACTACTACGGGCCGTATCACTACGCGTACGACCCGTACTACGACCCGTTCTTCTACGACCCGTGGTACTATCGGCCGTACTACTACCGCCCGGCGTACTACTACCCGCGGCATTATTGGGGCTATCCGTACCACTACCGGAACGTCGGCTACTACAACGGCTGGGACCGGTCCTTTTCACCCTACCGGTTCCGCGACCGCACTCTGGCGAACGCCGACTACCGCGACCGCCGCTACACCTTTGGGCGCGCGGTGAACACGGTGTACACGCCGCCGATCTCCCGGTTCTCGGAGCCCGACAATGCTTCGCCGATCCGGCGCGCGGTGGACCGCCACGAGGGCGAGCGGCCGGAGGCTACCGTTGCCCGGCGCACGACGGACCGGACCAAGTTCAGCGACCGTCCGAAGTCGCGGGAGACGAGTGAGGGGAGGCGGAGCGCCGAGCCGAAGTCGAGCGCCGGAACGTCCGGATCCGCCAAGCCGCGGCGCGCGGTGGAGCGGCAGAACGAGTCCACCACGATCGAAGCCCGCCGCGCCCGGCCGCGAGAGACTCCGCGGGCGGTTCCCGATGTCCGCGGGCGGCGGGAGACCTTGCCGGTGGACGTAAGTCCTCGGCGGGCGACCGCCGATGATTCCCGCCGCGGCGAGGCGGCGCCGGCGCGCAATGAGCGCACGGAGCCTGAGGCGCGCTCGGCACGGCGCTCGTCCGACAGCCCTGCGCCGGAGACCCGCTCGGAGCCCCGGTCGTATGACCGCGGCGATGGGGGTGGTGACGGCGGCAGACGCGCCGAGCGAGCGCCGTCCTCCTCGTCAGGATCGAGCTGGAGCGGCGGCGGCGGTGACCGTCGCGGCGGTGGAGGTGGGAGCGGTGGTGGCGGAGGCAGCCCGTCGTCAGGTGGTGGCCGCCGGCGCTGAGCAGCACTCAACTGGAAGA
>CAYPAE010000301.1:0-3626 GCA_964408595.1 uncultured Gemmatimonadaceae bacterium
CGCTTCCCGAGGCGGAGTGCGGCGCGTAGCGCCAGAAGAGGTAGCCGAAGGCGAAGGGCAGGGCGATTCCGACCACGGCGACCGCGAGCGCCGCCGGTCCGACCCGGAACATCTCGCGCAGATCGGTCTCGAGACCGATCTCGAACAGGAGGAGCAGGACTCCGAGCTGGGCGAGGATGTGGATCAGCTCGGCCTCGATGCCGTCCGCGGGGACGAGCCCGAGGACGCTGCCGCCGAGCAGGACCCCGGCGAGGAGCTCGCCGAGCACGGCCGGCTGCCCGATCCTTTCCGCAAGCTCACCGAAGAGCTTGGCGGACACGAGAATCGCGGCCAGCACCAGGAAAAACCGCGCCACGTCCACGCCTTCCGCGGCGGCGGCGAGGGGAAAAGTGGCGATCGCGGCGGCGGCGACGAACGCGCGCCGCACCGCCACTCTAGAGCGGCGCTTCGGCGCGGGGGTGGAGCAGGAAGGTGTGCTTGAAGAACGGAAGCTCGACACGATCGCTGTACTCGGTCTGGATGGTGATCCGTCTCGGGCTGCGATCGATCAGGAAGCGGGGAGTCTGTCCGAGAATGGAGTCCGCCGCCGCGGTCAGCCTGCGGGCGATCACGGCGTTGTCCTTGATCGTCGGCGCTATTTGCGCCTGAAAGCGCATCGCGTCGAGCAAGCGGTAGTATCGAAGGTAAACCTCGCCGATGTGCACGCCATAGTAGAGCGCCGCGACAAAGAGAGCCAGGGAGAAGAGGCACCCCAGCGTGCTGCCCCCGCGACTGCTCAGCCCGCGAGCTACCATTGGGACTGGGCGCCCTCCACGATGTTGGTCACCAGCTTCTCCAGCGCCTTCCGCCGTCCCTCGGCTTCCTGGCCCGGATCGTAGTCACCTTCGAGGAGAAGCCCGCTCCGCTGCCAGAGCGGCTTGCCCCCGTCCTGATCCAGAATCTCCACCGAGACGTTGATCTGCACCAGTCGGCGGGTGACTCTCACCTGTCCTCCGCCCTGCTGGTCGCCGGTGTACGCGACCGGAAGATCCGGCTCGTAGCGCGTGATCGTCCCCCGCACCACCGCGTCGGCCTGCCGCTCGCTCGCCTGGCGAAGGCCGAGCCGGCCCTCGACCGCCTCGCGCACGGCGACCGCGATCTCCTGAGTGAGCGTCGGCTCGGGAGTCTGGTTGTCGAAGGGCAGGACCGCCACCGTCTTGATGTTCGGCGGCAGTCCCCCGCCGGCGAAACCGTAGAGGCAGCCGCCGAGGGCAAGAGCGCTAAGGCTTGCGAGAAATCCAGATATCAGGCGCAAAGTCGGCCTGCGAAGTCGAGAGGAAGGTGAGGTCGAGCCGGGCCGGCACGCTTGGCACCGTGAGCCTCGCAGTAAGCGGGGCGCCGGCCGAATCGAGCGTGGCTTCGGCCCGGCCCACCAGCTCGCCGGCCCGGCGGACCACGGTCAGCATCTTGGTCGGCCGGCCCTCGGTGCGCACGTACTCGATGGTGTCGCCGGCCTGGGCATACCGCCACGCGGTCACCTCGCCTCCGGAAAGACCGCGCAGGTCGGCCCCGTCCTCCGGAAGCCGGGCCACGCCGAACATCCCCCACATGAGCGGATAGTTCGGCACCATTTTCTCGATCGCATCGGGCGGCTCGGCCCAGAGCGGTTGCTCGCCCACCACCGCGGCGGACGCCGCACCCGAGCCGAACGGTCCGGCGATGTCGAACCGCATCGAGTCTGGCGGAGCGATCCGGGCACTGCCCCGCCCTCCGGCACTCGCCTTGTCGTCGCGAAACAACCACTTGAATCGGTGAAGGCGATGCTCGGCCGGCTGAGTTCCACGCACCCATTCCGCCACCTGCTCCTGGCTCACCGGCTGCGCCGAAGCGGGAACCACCGGGCCGGGCGTGCCCCGGCACGCCAGCCCGGCCAACGCCAAGCCAAGATATGCAAGCCGCGCTGGCCGGTCAATCAAAAGACGTTGAGCCATCAGTAGTTATGGCCGAAGAAGAAGCTCACGAACCCGGCATCCCGCTGATCGGCAGCGAGGCCGTAGCCCCGGAAGTTGTCGCTGCTGAAGCGGCGCCCGAGGTCGAGCCGAAGTACGGCGAGCGGCCCGATCGCCATCCGGAAGCTAATCCCGTAGCTGCCGAGCACGGCCCGGTCGCTCGAGGTCTCGAAGCTTGCCTTCCCCACATCGGTGAAGAGGGCGCCCTGGATCTCGGGAAAGTCCAGGTCGCCCAGCGGCGTCCCCAGCGTGAGGTGGGTCAGGAGGGGGAAGCGGACTTCCTGGTTCGCCATGAACGCGTGCGAGCCCACGATGTAACCGAATTGGGGGTAGCCCCGAAGCGCGGTGGTCCCGCCGATGTTGGTGCGGCGCGGCCGGTCGCCGCCGCTGTAGAAGCCGTAGGCCCGCAGCGCCCACGCGCTCCGGCGTCCGAGCCGGAGGTAGCGCCGCACGTCGGCGCTCACCAGATAGCTGTCGAACCGGCTGTTGCTGAAGTCGTTGGACAGGCCGGCGGTGAGGCTCAGGCGTCTGCCGTCTATGGGTCCGCTGTTCACCCAGAGCGAGTTGTCGTGGACGTAGCTCAGGAGGTGAGTCGCGATCCAGCCCACCCTGCGGGGCTGATCCACCGGCAACGTGAAGTCCACCCGTTCCGAGTGCTCGGCGACGAAGGTGCCTTCGACCCGGCTGAAACGGCTCAGCGGATAGCGGATGATCCCGAGCGCCCCGTAGGCGGTCTCGTCGTACGCGACCACCCTGTCGCCCTCGAAGTTCCGGCCCTTGGTGCGGAAGGCTCCGATGCCCCAATTGACCCGCCGCGACCGGTTCAGGTAGACCACGCTGGCGTTGATGTTGGCGAGGATGCTGCCGAGCCGGCGACCCTGGAACGATCCGAGCGAGCCGAAGAGCAGGTTGTCGCCCAGCAGATCGCTCATCACGAAGAAGGCGCCCTGCGCCCCGCCGTATCCCGGGATGATCACCGCGTCGCCGGCGGCGAAGTCGAGGGTGAGGCGCGAGCGGTACGGTTCCTTGCTGGCAATCACGCTGCCGGTGGTGTCGCCCGCCGCCATCCAGTTCCAGGAGGCGACGCTGTCTCCCGGCTGGAGGGCGAACCGCTCCTTTCGCGCCATCGTGTCCACCGGATAGCGATACAGGTTCCAGCTCAGATCGTGGAATCCCCCGACCAGCAGTCCGGATCCGTTGGGAAGGGGCACGCCGTCGAATGCGCCACTCCACGCCGAGGTCTCCCGGCGGCCGTCGCCCAGCGTGTCCACCGAGAAGACGTTGAGCACGCCGTCGCGGTCGGAGGTGAAGTAGATCCGTCCGTCCGGGGCCCAGGCCGGCGCCTCGTCCTTCCAGCTACCGGCCGTGAGCGGCGTGATGCGAGCGCTGTCGAGGTTCAGCATGTAGAGATTGGCCGCGCCCTCCAGGCCGTCGGCGGCCCGGTCCGAGGCAAACACGATGCGCCGTCCGTCGGGGCCCGGGGTGGGATCGAGATCCTGATACCGGTCGGCGGTGAGCGGCTCGAGCGTGCCCTCGGGGAGATGGACCCGATACAGGTCGGAAACCCCGCTCTCCGACAGGCCGCTGAGCAGGATGCTCTCGCCGTCGGGCATCCATTGGGGCGAGAGCAGAGAGACC
>CAYPAE010000302.1:0-3626 GCA_964408595.1 uncultured Gemmatimonadaceae bacterium
TCAACGTGTTGCGCGACGCGATGGCGGTTGACTCGCTCGATTCGTGCGGCGTGTACTTCGGTACCACCGGCGGGCAGGTCTACGCGTCGTCGGACGCCGGCGACAGCTGGGCCGCCATCGTCCGAGATCTTCCGGCCGTCCTGTCCGTCGAAGTGCAGACGCTGCCATGATCCGCGTCGTGCTCCCGCAGCATCTGCGAACGCTGGCGCACGTCGGCGAAGAGGTGGAGCTTCAGGTCGAGGGTCCGGCCACGCTGCGCTCGGTTCTCGACACGCTGGAGGCCAGCTATCCGGTGCTGCGCGGCACCATCCGCGGCCACGTCAACCACCGGCGCCGGCCGTTCGTGAGGTTCTTCGCCTGTGAGCAGGATCTGTCCCATGAGCCGCCGGATGCCCCCCTACCCGACGCCGTCGCGAGGGGGGCCGAGCCTTTTCTGGTCGTGGGAGCCATGGCCGGCGGCTAGCATCGTCTCATGAGCCACGATAGGCTCGTATCACCCAACCGCTTCCCTTCCGAGAGACCGCAAGCGTGAGAAGTCCGGCATACTGATGGGCTCCCGCCGTATCCACCCAGTCGACGGTTTCCGTTGCCGTCAACAGCGCATGGTGTCGGCCCAGCAGGTGAGCCTTCCGCCGAGAGAAGCGCTGCCTCATGGCGCGTACAGGGACGTGAGCAGCAAGGACACGCCGGAACAGGGAGTCACCCGTGAACGCCTCGGTCAGCGACCCCTCGATGAACAGCACTGTATCAGACGGCGGATGCAGCCGCCGCAGGAGTCCGGTGTCCGGCCGATCGCGGTGGATGGCTGCCAGGCTGTCGAAGAGGGTCAGAACGCTATCCGCCAAGGCCCGCCGATGTGCGGCCCGAAGATCCTCGCGACCCGCACCCCCGCAGCCGGTCGCCAGACAAATCCAGGTGCCGAGTACGACATAGTGGCGCATTGCTGACCCCACCGTCGAGGATCTGGGCGGGCTCTAATCGGTATCGAGACAGGCCGAGCTCGCCCGAAGCACCTTAGCCTCCCTTCCCGAGCCCACGAACCGGAACACGACCGGCGCCTCGCTGCAGACTTCGCCGGCCGGATGAACGAACACCTCGGTCGTGTCTCCCTGTCGCTCCCCAGTCCAGACCCCGACCCGCCGACCCCAGAGCGCCAGCGTGTCGGGATGCGCACGGGCCGCCTGGAGCGCCCACAACACCGGCGACACCGAGGTCGACAGCCGGAGGAGGTCTGCGGAGTCCTGCTGCATCGCGGCCCGAATGTAGCGCTGGGCCGGCTTGGTGTAGGCTGTCCCCGGCCAATCCGCGGAGTAGGGCTGGAAACCGAGCACCACGGCCGCGAGCAAGGCCGCTGCGAGTAGGGTCGCATACAGGGGAGCCTTGCCGTTCACCATGGCGCTCTCCTCGTCTCCCGCACCACCTCTCCCAACATAGCGATCGCGTCCTGGAGTTGCCGATCGGACAGGTAGGGTGCCGGGCCGAGCCGGAGGACGTCTCCGCGTGCATCGGTCAAGACACCGCGCGCGTGGAGTCCCCGCGCCAGCGAGGTCGCGGCGGGGGATCGGAGCGCCAGGAAACCACCGACCTCGCTCAGTGGTGAGCCCCGGTCCCGGCTCACGACCGCCGGGTCGAGGTCCAGCGCATCGAACGCCGACGCGAGCAGCCCGATCTGATGCTGGCTCACCTCGCGCAGGAGCGCCGGGGTAAGTCCGTGCCCCCGGAAAAAGTCGAACACCATGGCCGCTCGGTAATGGCTCGTCGGATCGTAGGTTGCCCCCGCGAACCGGTCGCCCGCCTCGCCGTACGCCACTCGGTCCGGTCGCTGCCGATCGGCGAGCGCCGTGAACTCGCTGAACCAGCCGGTCACGACCGGCCGAAGGTCGGTGTCGTGGGGGATCCGGAGAAAGCAGTTTCCCTCCCCCAGCTGGCAGTACTTGTAACCGCCGCCCACGACAAAGGCATCGGTGAGTCCCTCGTCGGCCAGCGAGACGGGCACCACGTTGAGGGCATGGTAGGCATCCAGCAGCAGCCTGGCGCCGTGACGCCGGCAGCTCGCGGCCACCTCGGCGAGCCCGCGGGCGATGCGGCCGGTGTCGAAGAAGACCGCCGAGACCAGCACCAGTGCGGTGCGATCGTCGACCGCGCGCCCGAGTCGCGCCGCCAGGGATTCGAGCGGCGCCTCGGGCACCCGGATCACCGCCAGGCCTTCTTCCGCGAGGCGGTCGAGCTGCCGGCGAATCGTGTGAAACTCGCCGTCGGTGGTGACGAGCCGCGGCCGGGTCCGGAGTGGCAGGGCTGAGAGCAGCCGCACCACCAGCTCGTGGGTGCTCGACGCGAGCGCGATGCCGCCTCCGGCATCTCCCAGCAGGCGGGTGAATCCCTCGCGGACCCGTTCGGCCTGCGCGAAGGCGTGGTCCCACTTGTCGTCTACATAGCGTGCCGCGTCCAGCCAGGCCGCCGTGTGGGCCTCGAAGCCCCGGTCAGGCCAGGCCTGGTGGGAATGCCCCGTGAGCAGCAGCCGCTCCGACACGCCGAATCGGGAGTAGTGGGGTGCGAGCGCGTTGGGGGAGCCATAGAGGGACGCGGGGTCCATGTGCTCGAGGAGGCGAGAGGGTCCGGGGTGCTACAGCTCGGTTCGGATCGCCCAGAGATCGGGGAATAGCGGTTGGTTGAGCGTGGACATCAGGTACTCCGCCCCTTCACGTGCCGGTAGCGCCACTCCATGAGCCCTTCGTCGAGATCCACCAGCCTCTCACACAGGTCGGCCAGGTCAGGCTGGCCGCGGTAGATCTCGACCAGGGCGACCCGGAGCATCGGGGAAGGCTCCACTTGACGGGTGACGTCGCGCTCGAGGTCGGACCTGGGCACGGCGACGCCGTTGGCGGCCAGATGGCGGAGGAAGGCATCCCACAGCGTGCCGGCCGCCAAGCGCCGCTCCAGCCGCCGGCGGGCCTCACTTCCGGCCGGGTAGCGCTCCAGAGCCTTTATGTCCTTCAAGCCCAGGGCGAACTCCAGCTCCCGGAACTGATGGGACTGGAACCCGCTCCCGGACTCGAGCCGGTCGCGAAAGGAAAGAAACTCCAGCGGGGTCATGGTCTCGAGGATATCGAGCTGGGCGACCATCACCTTGAGAATCGTCAGGATCCGCTTCAGCGTGTGCCGTGCGCGGGGGCCGTCGTTCCGCGCCAGCAGCCGCTCGAGGTAGTCCAGCTCGTGCAGGACCTCCTTGAACCAGAGCTCGTAGACCTGGTGGATCACGATGAAGAGCATCTCGTCGTGCTCGGGCCCCTGGGACAAGGGCTGTTGCAGCGCGAGCAGCTCGTCGATTTTCAAGTATTCGCGGTACGAGGGCATGACGAGCAGCATCGCCACCTCGTCGTGGTCGCGCAAGACGTCCCCATGGGAGACCTTGCGCGCGGCTCGCGCGGCAGCAATCCATGAGGCGTGACCCCCGTCCCTCCCCGGCCGCCGAGGATCCTCCTCGTGATGCCGGACCAGTGGCCGCGAGCGCTGCTCCGAGCCGCCCTTCGCGAGGTGGGCTACGACGCGAGCGGCACTCGCACCTTGAAGGGCGCGCTGTACCAAGCCGCACCCGACCCATCGCGAGGCCCACTGAGGCTGGTGCT
>CAYPAE010000303.1:0-3614 GCA_964408595.1 uncultured Gemmatimonadaceae bacterium
GCGGTCGTCAGCTGGCAGCTCGGGCGGGCGGCGCTAGTCGATCCGCTCACGGTCGTGTTGGCCGCGGTGAGCGCCGTTCTGCTCGTCCGGTATCGCGTCAATTCGGCGTGGCTCGTGGTCGGCGGGGCACTGGTGGGCTGGGCGACGATGGACTGAGCGACTACCGCGTCGGCTTCATACCGCGTCGGCTTCATACCGCCTTCATCATTCTCTTACCGTCGGCGTCACACTTTAGGCTCCCCAGGCCATGGCGGCAGCGGCAGGAGCAGTCAGTCAATGTGAGGCGAAGCCATGAGCAATCTGCTCTTCATCCTCAACGACCCGCCCTACGGGACGGAGCGAAGCTACAACGCGCTTCGCTTGGCAGGGTCCCTGGCGAAACGAGAGGGTCAGCACGTCAGGGTCTTTCTCTTGGGTGACGCCGCCTCCTGCGCGAAACGGGGTCAGAAGGTGCCCAGGGGCTACTACAACCTCGAGGCCATGCTGGCCGCCGTTACCCTCCACAAGGGGGAGATAGGGGTCTGCGGCTCGTGCATGGATGCCCGGGGAATGGGTGAAGGCGATCTCGCCGAGGGCTGTCGGCTGAGCAGTATCGAGGCGCTCACCGACTGGGCCGAGTGGGCTGACCGGGTCTTGGTCTTCTGAGGAGGCACAGTGAGCGACCGGAGAAGTGTATTGGTACTCGGCGCGGGCGTGGGGGGTCTGGTCGCCGCGAATCGGTTGCGGCGGCAGCTCAGGGATTGTCGCGTCTCCCTGATCGATCGTCAGGAGCACCACCTCTTCCAGCCGTCGTTGCTCTGGCTCTTGGTGGGGCGGCGCCGAGCGGAGGAGATACGGCGCCCGCTCGACCGCCTGCGCCACAAGGGAATCGACGTCATCCGGGGAGAAATTGAGGGGATCGACCCCGCCGAGCGGTCGGTTCGCGTCTCGGGCCAGGTGTTGACCGGCGATGCGCTGGTGGTCAGCCTGGGTGCGGACCTCGCCGCCGGGCAAGTTCCGGGGCTCGCCGACGCCGGCCACAACCTCTACAGCTTCGAGGGGGTGACCGCTGCGCGGGAAGCCCTGCAACGCTTCCGAGGTGGCCGGATCGTCGTGCTCACCGCCGCGCCCGCGTACAAGTGCCCGGCCGCTCCGTACGAGGCCGCCATGCTCATCGAGAGCGAGCTCCGCCACCGGCGCCTCCGGGAGCACGCGCAGGTCGACTTCTACGCCGCCGAGCCCGGGCCCATGGGCGTGGCGGGGCCGGCGGTGTCGGCGGGCGTCCGTCAGATGATCGAGCAGCGGGGCATCGCCTATCACCCGGAGCATCAAGTGGGTGCCGTGGATGCGTCGGCGCGGCGGATCTCCTTCGCCAATGGTGCGGTGGTCGGGTACGATCTGTTGATCTTCGTCCCTCCGCACCGCCCCCCTGCCGTGGTCCGGGAGGCGGGGCTGGTGGGCGACAGTGGCTGGATCCCGGTTGACCGGCACACCCTCGAGACCCGCTTCCCGTCCGTGTTCGCCATCGGCGATGTCACGGCGATTCCGCTCACGATGGGTAAGCCGCTTCCCAAGGCCGGCGTGTTCGCGCACGGGCAGGCAGAAGTGGTCGCGCGCAACTTGGCCTGCGCCTGGACCGGGAGGGGCAAGCCGGCCCGGTTCAACGGACACGGCTCATGCTTTGTCGAGACGGGCGACGGCAAGGCGGGATATGGCAGTGGGGACTTCTACGCCGAGCCGACGCCGCAAGTGCGGTTGCACCGGCCAGGCTGGTGGTGGCACCTGGGGAAGGTGCTGTACGAGAAGCGCTGGTTCGCAGCCTGGCTTTGAGCGGATCCACTCTGCGACGCCATGGCGGGGCGGCGGCAGCACCAGGGCCTCGGCACGAGATCACGTACTGTCCACCTGAGGGGAGGTCACATGGCGGGAGTCGTCTTTGCGCTGGCGCACCAGGGCCCGTGGTGGTGCCCGATGTGTGGGCCCGGCGGGATGTGGGGGTGGGCCATGGTACCCATGACGCTGTTCTGGGTGGTCGTCCTCGGGATCGTGATCTGGCTGATCTTCCAGTTGATCGGCCGGGGTCGTGCACCCGGAGGCGAGACCGGGCGTAGCCGCGCCGAGGAGATCCTCAACGAGCGGTATGCCCGGGGTGAGATCGACCGCGAAACCTACCAGCGCATGCTGGAGGACCTCAGACCGGGACCTCCAAGCTAGGGGCGCTTCCCCAAGGAAAACAGAAGATGATGCCACTCGCTGGAATCACAGGAGCCGTCGCCGCTCTGCTGCTGGTGTCTCAGTCGCTCGCGGCGCAGCAGCCGACACCCCACCGCGAGGGGATGAAGCCCGCGATGGGCGAGATGGCCATGCGGATGGACTCTCTGGATGCCCGGCTCGACAGCCTGGTAGACCGGATGAACCGCGCTACTGGCAACGCCAAGACCGCCGCCATGGCCGAGGTGATTAACGAGCTCGTGGCACAGCGCAAGGCGGCGCGCCAGCAGATGCGGCAGATGCACGAGCACATGCAGAAGATGATGGGGTCCGGGGAGATGACGGGGCCGATGCGCCAGCCGCGCCGCGAGTCAGCACCGCCCGGGCCGGCCGGCGGTGACACATCGAGCCACGCCGACCACCACGCAGAGCCGTGACTCGGTTAGGCCGCGCGATCGTACGAACTGACGCGCTGAACGTCTCCGGTGTCAGGGATAGCGCAACGGTGCGGGACCATCGGGGACGAATCGACCGAGGTGTTTGCGATACCGGGCGAGCACCTTGTCCAACGTGTCGATGACTGGAGACAACCGAAGCCGCCGCAGCACGTGGCCGAGCCGGCGAGTAGACCGGACCTCAGCGAGGAGCATGAGGCCGCCGCCGCTGTCGCCCGCGACTGGAGTTCCGTCGCGGAGCACGAGCCACCAACATTCGCCGCGCTTTTTCTCAGGGACTAGGGCGAGAAGACGGCCCGCCTGCTCGTCTGCGAGGGGGAGCAGTGCGAGTTCCTCGCGTCGGTCAAGCGTGGCGACGACCCGCGCCGCCCAACGGCAAAACCTTCAGCCGCCGGAATAGAGCAGAACCGGCCGCCGAAGCTGATCGGCGCGCACCATGTCAGGCCCCACGTTCTCAGCCATATACACGAGAAAGCATGCGACTCCCCCGTTCCCGGTTTACGTAAGACGTAGTTCCGAATAACAAAGCGCTCCCTCACCTCAAGATAGTGCGGGGCTATGCTAACCGATCGCCCCCGTCACTCTGGCGTACCATGGTAACCATGGTTACACTGGCAGCATGGGTGTTTCCTGGGTGCTCCTCTCCTACCGTGTCCCTCGGCAGCCCTCACGCCTTCGCCTGACCATCTGGCGGCGGCTTCAGCGGCTCGGCGCCGTGGCCGCGCACGACTCGGTATGGATTCTTCCCTCCGATGCGAAGACGCGGGAGGACTTCGAGTGGATCGCCGAGGAGGCCGAGGAGCGAGGTGGGTCCGCGCTGTTGTGGGAGGCGGCCAGCTTCTCCCCGGGTCAGGACGCCGAGCTGATCGCCCAGTTCCGTCTGGCGGCGGAGCAGTGATACGGGGAGATCGCCGTCACTGTTCGTGCCCTGGGCCGTCTCGTCGGCCGACGTCGTTTCACTTTCTCTCA
>CAYPAE010000304.1:0-3599 GCA_964408595.1 uncultured Gemmatimonadaceae bacterium
CGAGCCGGTCTCCTCCCCTCGCTCGGGTTCAGCGCGACCGGCGGTCGGACCTACGCCACCACCCTTCCAGACGGCGCCAACAGCTACACCTTGTCGCTCGGGCTCACCATTCCCCTCTTCAGCGGCTTCTCCCGGCAGTACGACCTGCGCGCGGCGGAGTTCGAGGCCGAGGCCGCGCGGGCCAGGGCGCACTCGCTCCGGCAGGACGTCGTCTTCCAGGTTTTCAGCGCCTACTACGCGCTGCAGACCTCGACCCGACGGGTCGCCACGGCCAAGGATCTGCTCGCCAGCGCCGAGCAGTCGAACGAAGTCGCGCTCGGCCGATACAAGGCCGGGGTGGGGAGCGTGCTCGATCTGCTCGCCGCGCAGACGGCGCTGGCCGGCGCGCGCGCGCAGCTGGTGGAGGCGCGGCTGGCCTGGAGCGTATCGCTGGCGCAGCTCGCGCACGACGCGGGTGTGCTCGATCTCCGGGGTGGCAGCCCGCTCCGCCTCACTCAAGACACTACGAGCACCCCTCGATGACGCGACGGCCCTTCCTGCTTCTCTTCGCCCTCCTCGCGGCCTGCGACGACCAGGCGGCGCCGCCCCAGCAGCGCGTCCCGGTCACGGTGGGCACCGCCGAGCGGCGCGACGTGCCGTTCGAGCTGGCCGCCACCGGCACGGTCGAACCGCTCCAGACCGTGGCGGTCCAGCCGCAGATCGGCGGCCCGATCGTGCGGATCGCGTTCCGCGAGGGGCAGGATGTCGAGAAGGGCCAGGTGCTCTTCCAGATCGACCCGCGTCCCTACCAGGCGGCCCTCGCGCAGGCCGAGGCGTTCCTCTCGCGCGACCGCGCGCAGGCGGCCAACGCGGAGCAGGAGGCGAAGCGCTACGCCGAGCTGGCCGAGCGCGAGTACGTGACCGCGCAGCAGTACGATCAGGCACGCACGGCCTCCGCCGCCGCCGCCGCGACGCTCGCCGGGAGCGAGGCCGCGGTGGAGGAGGCTCGGCTCAACCTGCAGTATGCCACGATCCGCGCCCCCATCTCCGGGCGCACCGGCAGTCTCCGCGTGCGGGAAGGCAACCTCGTCCGCGCCGCCGATGCGGCGTCGCTGGTGACGATCAACCAGATCCGCCCCATCCTGGTGCGGTTCGCGGTCCCGGCGGCGAATCTCCCGCTCATCCAGCGCCACCGGGGCGAAAAGCTCGGGGTACGGGCCGAGCCGGTGGGCGGCGGCGAGGCGAGCGAAGGGCAGCTCACCTTCGTGGACAACGCGGTGGACACCACCACCGGCACGATCCTGCTGAAGGGCACCTTCGCCAACCCCGACGGCGCGCTGTGGCCGGGCGAGTTCATCAACGTCCAACTGCGGTTGTACACCGAGCGCGACGCGCTGGTGGTGCCCGCCACCGCGGTCGTCACCGGACAGCAGGGCAGCTTCGTCTTCGTGGTGGGTGCCGACGGCTCGGCGGCCACCAAGCCGGTGAAGCTGGGCCGCACCACGGGCGGTGTCGCCATCGTCGAGGGCGAGCTGCAGCCGGGCGAGCGGGTGGTCACCGACGGCCAGCTCCGCCTCCAGCAGGGCTCCAAGGTCGAGATCAAGGCCGCGGCCGACAGCGCCGCGCGGAGGACCATATGAACACCCAGCTCTTCATCCGCCGGCCGGTCATGACGACGCTGATCATGGCCGGCATCCTGATCTTCGGCCTCGTCGCCTACCGGCTGCTTCCGGTCAGCGATCTCCCCGCGGTGGACTATCCCACGATCTCGGTGAGTGCCAATCTCCCCGGCGCGAGCCCCGAGACGATGGCCTCCTCGGTCGCGACTCCGCTGGAAAAGGAGCTCTCCACCATTCCCGGGATCGAGGTGATGACGTCCACCAGCACCCAGGGCGGCACGTCCATCTCGCTCCAGTTCGCGCTCAGCCGGAACATCGACGCCGCCGCCCAGGACGTGCAGGCTGCGATCTCGCAGGCCCAGCGGCAGCTCCCGCGCGACGTCCTCCCGCCGAGCTTCCGGAAGGTGGATCCGTCCTCGTCACCCATCCTGTACTACGCCCTCCGGTCCACCATGCTGCCGCTGCACCAGCTCAACGAGTACGCCGAAACGTTTCTGGCCCAGCGGCTGGCGACGGTGGACGGGGTGGCGCAGGTGCAGGTGTACGGCTCGATGAAATATGCGGTGCGGATCCAGCTCGATCCCCAGCAGCTCGCGGCCCGCGGCATCGGAATCGACGAGGTGGCGACCGCGGTCGAGAACGGCAACGTCAACCTGCCCACCGGCATCCTGTGGGGCACCGACAAGGCGTTCTCGGTCGAAAGCCAGGGCCAGCTCACCGACGCGAAGGGCTTCCGGGGCATCGTCGTGGCCTACCGCGACGGCGCGCCGGTCCGGCTCGGCGACCTCGGCCGGGTGGTGGACAGCGTGCAGGACACCAAGCGGGCGAGCTGGTTCAACGGCGAGCGGGCGGTGGTGCTGGCCATCCAGCGACAACCCGGCACCAACACCGTCGCGGTGGCGGAGCGGGTGAAGGCGGCGGTGGGCGAGCTGCGCTCGCAGATCCCGCCGTCGGTCGAGATCGCCACGCTCAACGACCGGTCGGTGACCGTGAAGGCCTCGGTGGGCGACGTGAAGTTCACTCTCTTCCTCGCGCTCTGCCTCGTCGTGATGGTGATCTTCCTGTTCCTCAGGAATCTCCGCGCGACGATGATCCCCGCGCTGGCACTCCCGATGTCGCTGGTGGGGACCTTCGCGGTGATGTATCTGCTGGGCTACAGCCTCGACAACCTGTCGCTCATGGCGCTCACGCTCGCGGTCGGCTTCGTGGTGGACGACGCCATCGTGGTGCTGGAGAACATCGTCCGGCACATCGAGAAGGGCGAGCCGGTGCTGGAGGCGTCCATCAACGGCACCCGGGAGATCAGCTTCACCGTCATCTCGATGACGCTGTCGCTGGTGGCGGTGTTCATCCCGGTGCTGTTCCTCGGGGGGCTGATCGGACGGCTCTTCCAGGCCTTCGCCGTCACCATCGGCGTCGCGATCCTGGTCTCGGGATTCGTCTCGCTCACCCTGACGCCGATGCTCTGCAGCCGCTGGCTCAAGCCCAAGGGCGAGGAGGAGGCCAAGCGCGGTCGCTTCTATCGGGCGACCGAGCGGGGGTGGGAAGGATCGCTCGCTTGGTACGGGCGGTCGCTCGCCCGGGTGATGGACCGCCGCGGCCTCGCGCTCGGCTTCAGCGCGCTCATTCTCGTCGGCACCGTGGTGCTCGCGCGGCTGGTGCCCAAGGGCTTCATTCCGAGCGAGGACCAGCAGCAGCTCCAGGGGACCACCGAGACCGCGGAGGGCACCAGCTACGAGGCGATGGTGATGCACCAGCGCGCCGCCGCCGCCATCGTGCAGGAGGACCCCAACGTGGACGGCTTCATGTCCGCGGTCGGCGTGGGCGGACGCACCAGCACCATCAACCAGGGGCGGCTGATTATCCACCTGAAGCCGCGGAGCGAGCGGGAGATGAGCGCCGATCAGGTGGCGCGATCGCTGTCACAGAAGCTGGCCGCCGTGCCGGGGATGCGGGTCTTCATCCAGAACCCGCCGGTCCTCAACATCGGCGGCCGCTCCT
>CAYPAE010000305.1:0-3588 GCA_964408595.1 uncultured Gemmatimonadaceae bacterium
CGCACCAGCAGGAACACGGCGAAGGCGACGATCAGGAAGGTGATGACACTGTTGACGAAGAGGCCCCAGTTGATGGTGACGGCACCGGCTTGTTGGGCCTCGGCGAGCGTCGAATAGGGCGGCGCAGCCTTAGCCCCTTCCTTGAGCAGGAGAAAAAGATCGGAGAAGTCCACATTGCCGAGCGCCAGGCCGATCGGCGGCATGATGACGTCGTCCACCAGCGACTTCACGATGGTGCCGAAGGCACCGCCGATGATGATGCCGACCGCCAGGTCGACGACATTCCCCCGCATCGCGAATTGTTTGAATTCCTTGAGCATTGGCGCACGCTCCGTTCAGAGTGATGGGATGGGGGACTTCCACCCGACCGGTCCAAGTCCTTCAGGAAATGCTCGTCTCCCTCCTTTCGCCGAGCGGCAGCCGCAGACACGCACGAGCCCCGCGCCTTCCCTTTCTCGGCTCCAGCGACAGGGCGCCGCCGTGCGCCTCGGCGATCTGGCGGCTCAGCACCAGGCCGATGCCGGACCCGCTCGCCTTGGTGGTGAAGAAGGGAACGAAGAGGTTCCCGGGATCGGGGAGACCCGGGCCTTCGTCCTCCACGATCACCTCGAGCACCCCGGCCGCGGTTCCCCAGCCGACCTCCACTCCGCCGCCCGTCTCGAGCGCCGCATCCGCCGCGTTCCGCACCAGGTTGATCAGGAGCTGGTCGAGCTGGTCGCCGTCAGCGGTGACCGACACCACCGGGCCTCCCTTCACCCGCACCTCGAGTCTCGTCTCCAGCGCCGCCACCCGACGCACCCAGGTGGCCACGTCCACCGATCCGAGCTGCGGCTGCGGCAGCCGCGCGAGCCGGGCGTAGGAGCCCATGAACCGGCCCAGCGCCTCGGAGCGGCCTTCGATGACCTCGAGCCCGGAGCGCAGGTCGTGCTCCCAGTCGGGCGGACGCTCGGGGCGCACCGCCAGGCTGCGGAGGCTGCCGGCGATCGACTTGATGGGCGCGAGTGAGTTGTTGATCTCGTGGCCCAGCACCCGGACCAGCCGCTGCCAGGCGGACCGCTCCTCAGCACGGAGAACGCGGCTCAGGTCTGAGATCACCAACAGCTGGTGGGGGAGACCGTCCTGGCGAAATGTGCCGCTCCGGACCTCCCAGCGTCCTGCCCCACCGGGGAAAGTCGCGTCGAAGGTGCGGGGGGTCTCGCCGGTGAGCCAGGCGCTGAGTCCGAGCGTGTCGGACGGGCGGCCGAGCAGCCGCTCGGAGGGCTGCCCCAGCAGCCGCTCGCCCCCGCGGGTTCACCAGCCGGAGTCGGCGTTCCCGAGGAATTCGGCGGGCGGGACGCCGTCCCGGGTGAGATAGGCGTGGATCTCGCGGGCGCGAATGTTCCGCTGCCCGCCAAGATCGAAGATGATGCAGTCGTAGGTCACCCGGCTTCGCCGGCCTCCACGACCTGCTTGAGCCTCCGCAGGTCATCCGCGACCTGGCGGGAAGGGTCCTCACCGAAGAGCCGCGCAACGGCCGCTCCGAGCCTGCCGGCCGGAGGGTCGTACCGCAGCACCACCCGGACCTCGGTGTCGCCGTTCTCGGTGGGCATGAAGTGCACCGAGCCGGCGTTGTCCACTTCGGATCCCTGAAGCGAGCGCCAGGCGATCAGCTCGTTGGGAATCTCGCTGTGGATCTCGGCGTCCCACTCCACCCGGCTGCCCGCCGGCCCCTTCGCGGTCCAGTGGGAGCGCCGCTCGTCCAGCACCGTGACCGCCTCGAGATGGTCCATGAAGCGAGGCAGGTTCTCGAGGTTGCGCCAGAACCGGTAGACTTCTCCCCGAGTCCGGTTGAGGACGATGCTCTCGTCCACCCTCACCCCTTGGCCACGGCGCACGCTGGTGACCGGGCTCGACGGCTCTTCGCCGAGCGCGGTATTCCGGCCCAGCATCCTGTTTACCGGACACCGTCCGCTCACCGCCCGTCCGATGAGGGCACCCGCGATCGGGAGGAGGACCTTCCGGCCGCGCCGGCGACGGAGCCCGTACGCGGCTACGGCGGCGGCCGCGACGGCCGAGATCCAACGCTCGCGCCGTCCAACGTTGACGTCGGTCCCGGGCGGCTCGCGCCGCCGCAGATTTTCCCATTCTTCGGCACGGCCGATCCCATCGTAGGTCGCCGTCATCCTCCCGTCCTCTCTTCCTTCGCGCCCTCGAGCAGCGCCTTCAGCCGCCCGAGATCCTCGTTCAGTTTTGCGCGCGGGTCGGCGCCCAGCAGCTCCGCCACCGCCTGCCCCGCACCACCCGCTGGCGGGTTGTAGCAGAGGCGGAGATCCACCCGGGTGCCCTCTCCCTCAGCGCGGAACCGCACCACGCCCGCGTTCTCCAGCATCGACCCCGGGCGGCTCCGCCAGGCGAGGGTCTCGCCGGGAATCTGCTCCGTGAGCATCGAGTCCCATTCGATGGGCACGCCACCGGGCCCACTCACCACCCAGTGCGACCGGCCGCCACCCAGATCCTGCACCTCACGCACGTTCGACATGAAGAGCGGGAAATTCTCGTAGTCCGTCCAGAAGCCGTACACCCGCGCGACCGGCGCGCCGACGAACAGGGTCTTCTGGATGTCCACCGTTCTGCGTCGCTCGCGCCCGGCCCGCACGGTCGGATCCCGGGGCTCGCTTATCTCTCGCCAGAGCATCCCGGCGCCGAGGGTCTGCGCCGCGGCGCCGATGAGCCCCCGGCGGGCGACGCCGTAGAGAGCGAGCGCACCACCGACCAGCGCCAGGACCCGGTCCCTGGATTCGGCGCTCGACTTCCGCTCCAAGGTCGCGGACTCCAGCCCGAGAATGTCGCCGCGCCGTGAGCCGTAGTGGCCGATCGGCATCTCGATCGACAGGCTCCCGGTCCCCTCATCGCCGAGGCGATCCTGGATCCCTTTCCGCAACCGGCCCCTTCGCCGCTCACCCGACTCGGGATCGAGGAGGTAGACCAGACTCGCGCCGACCGCCATCCCGACCAGCAGCCCACCCTTTCGCATGCTCGACTCCTCGGGGTTGGGAGTGTGCCTCCACCCGCGTCTGACTGGATGCCAGAAAGCTGCCGATTTGTCGCGCCACTTCCGTGAGCCCGCTCACACGTCCGACCACCGCGCGCGGCGGACGATTGGCAAGCGCCCCGCGAATGCTAGCTTTCCGGTAACGGCGCACCCCATCCACGGAGCTCGGCCCATGGTGGTCACATACGTGCTGATCGGTGTCGTGGCGGGAATCCTGTCGGGACTCTTCGGCGTTGGCGGCGGCATTCTCATGGTGCCGGCGCTGATCATCCTCGCGCACTTCCACCTCAAGCTCGCGCTCGGCACGTCGCTCGGCGCGATACTGCTGCCGGTCGGCATCCTCGGCGCCTACACCTACCACCAGAACGGCAACCTCGATATCAGGGCCTCGCTCCTGCTCGGCCTCGGCCTCTTTTTCGGCGCCTGGGCGGGGGCGCGGCTGGCCCATGTCATCCCCGCGGCCACGCTGCAACGGATGTTCGCCGTGTTCATGGTGATGCAGAAGAAGAACAGCGAGGAGTCGGGACAGATAACATCCCTCCCTGGGGGACAGACCA
>CAYPAE010000306.1:0-3564 GCA_964408595.1 uncultured Gemmatimonadaceae bacterium
CGCCAGCGCGGCGTGCGGCGCCAGCACCGGGCCGCGGCTCCGGGCGTTGCCCAGGTGCAGGATCTGGGCGAAGGCGAGCGTCATGAAGGCGCACGTGGTTCCGCCGACGACAAAGGCGGCGACAGTCACGGCTGCGATGATGGCCGCGTAGGCCACGATGGACTGGAGCATCCCGGCTGACAGGATCGCCTCGCGTGGGTCGCGCGGTGGCTGGCGCATCACGTTGGAGTCGCCCGGCTCCACCGCCAGCGCCAGCGCCGGGAAGGTGTCGGTGATGAGATTGAGCCAGAGGATCTGAAGCGGCAGCAGCGGCGCCCCGGTCCCGACGAAGCCGGCGCCGAGCAGCACGAGAATCTCGGCCAGGTTACAGCTGAAGAGATAAAACACGAACTTGCGGACGTTGTCGAAGATGACCCGTCCCTCCTCCACCGCGGCGCCGATGGTCGGGAAGCGGTCGTCCTCCAGAATCAGGCCGGCGGCCTCCTTGGCCATGTCGGTGCCGCGCACGCCCATCGCCACCCCGATGTCCGCCTGCCGCAGCGCCGCGGCATCGTTCACTCCGTCGCCCAGCATCGCCACGATCGCCCCACGGCTCTGGTGCGCGGCGATGATCCGGAGCTTGGCCTCGGGGCTGGCCCGGCTGTAGGCGGCGACCCGGTCCACCGCAGCGCGCAGCTCGTCGTCGGACATGCGGTCGAGCTCACGGCCGTCGAGGACCCGATCTCCCGCCCGGAGCAGCCCCAGCTCGCGTGCCACCGCCTCCGCGGTGCGCTGCTGGTCGCCGGTGATCATCACGGTGCGGATCCCCGCCCCGGCGAAGACGTCGATCGTCTCGCGCACGCCGGGCGCCGGGGGATCGCTCAGGCCCACGAACGCCACCCAGGTGAGCCCGTGGAGATCGGCTTCGGTGCCGCCGGCATCCTCCTTCATCGCCAGCGCCAGGACCCGGAGCCCCCGAGCCGCTAGCTCGCGGTTGGTCTCCAGGAGCGCCTCCCGGTCCTCCGGCAGAAGGGCGCGCGCACCATCCGCCGCGAGGACCCGATCGCTCAGCTCGAGGATCCGGCGAGGCGCCCCCTTCACGAACAGGCTCATGCCCGGTCCGGTGTGGTGCCAGCTCGCCGCCAGCAGCCGCTCGCTCGAGAACGGGAGCTCGCGGTGCCGGGGCGACTCCACGAGCAGACGCTCGCGGTCCACCCCGGCCTTCGCTGCTGCCAGAAGAAGCGCCGCGTCGGTCGGGTCCCCGTGCACCTTCCAGCCACCGTTCGTCCGGCTCAGCGACCCCTCATTGGCGAGCGCGGCTATGCGGAGGGCGATCGGCAGCCTGGGGTCCACGCCGTCGGCCGCGGCGCCAAGATCCACTTCCCCATCGGCCAGCCGAAGGACCGTCGCCGTCATCTCCCCCGCGGTGAGGGTGCCGGTCTTGTCGGTGCAGATCACCGTCGCCGAGCCCAGCGTCTCGACCACCGGCAGCCGCCGAACCAGGACGCGCCGGCGCGCCATGCGGCGCACGCCCACGGCCATCGCGATCGTACCGACCACCGGCAGCCCTTCCGGCACCGCCGCGACGGCGAGAGCGATCGCCGTCTGAATCAGCTCGGCGGTGGCCGCGCCGCGCCAGTAGCCGAGGACCCCCACGAGCGCGGCCACCGCGAGCGCGGCCAGGGCGAGCCGCCGGCCGAGCGCGTCGAGGCGGCGCTCGAGCGGCGTCGTACGGTCTTCCACGGCGCCGGCGAGTGCGCCGATGCGGCCCACCTCGGTCGCCATCCCCGTTGCGACCACGACGCCCTGGCCCCGCCCGGCGGCGACGGTCGTCGCCTTGTAGACCATCGTGCTGCGGTCGGGAAGCGGCACGTCGGCCGGCAGTTGGACGTCGGCCTGTTTCCTTGCCGGGACCGGCTCGCCGGTGAGCGACGCCTCCCGCACGCGAAGCTCCGAGGCCTCCAGCAGTCGCGCATCGGCCGGGACCGTCTGGCCCGCCTCGAGATGGATGATGTCGCCCGGCACCAGGTCGCGGGCATCCACTTCGCGCCACCGGCCGGCGCGCAACACCCTCGCCCGCGCCACCTCCAGGGCGACCAGGGCTTCCATCGCCCGGTGCGCGCGAAGCTCGGTGGTGAAGCCGATTGCCACGTTGAGAGCGAGGACCGCTCCGATCGCGGCGGCGTCCAGCGGGTCGCCGGTGAGCAACGCCACGACGGCGGCGGCGACCAGGAGGCCCACCACTACGTTGCGCAACTGCGCGACGAGGATGTGCCAGGGGGAGGTCGCCGGCGTCCGCTCGAAGCGGTTGGGTCCGTAGCGGGCCAAGCGCCTCTCCTGCTCCGCCTCGTCCAGACCGTGGGCCGAGGACTCCAACTCCCGCAGCACCGCGTCCGGGGGGAGCGCGTGCCAGCGCGATCCTGAAGACTCGTTCATGGAGTTTCCACCAAGGCTTAAGGAAGGGATCGGTACAATCTGAGCGACCCTGCGACTGACGCCAACTTCACTCAGAGGTGCCCGTGTCCGATTCCGTCCGACCCACGACTCCCGCCAGCCGCCGCTCGTTCATCCGCCACGGCGCGATGGCCGCAGTCGCCCTGCCCGCCGTGGTCTCGACCTTGGCCTTCCACTGCCACATTCTACCGCACGCCGAGTCGGAGCACGGGATGTTCGGGATGGTCACGGCACTCGTGGTTCAACCGGCCGCGGTTTGAAGGGAGCAACCGAGCCATGGATATGGGCCATCTTCACCTGATGCTGAATCACCTGCCGGTGCTGGGCGCGCCGGCCCTGCTCGCCCTGCTCGCGTGGGGACTCGCCGGGAAGATCCCCGCGGTCACGCGAGGCGCGCTCTGGCTCACGGTGGCCCTGGCGATCGTGACCGGCGTGGTATACCTCACCGGCGAGGCCGCGGAGGAGCTGGTCGAGGCCCTTCCTACCTTCCAGGAGCGACTAGTGGGGCAGCATGAGGAGGTGGCGCTGTGGGCGACGTTGATCTTCGTCGCCACCGGGTGCCTGGCCGCGGCCGCTCTCTGGCGCTCCCGGCGCGGGCCGAGCGTGTCCCTCACCCTGACGCGGGTGGTGCTGGTCGGCCTGCTCGCGAGCACGGTAGCAGTCGGCGTGACCGCGTGGACCGGCGGCCCGATCGGCCATCCGGAGCTGCGGCCGGGCAGGACCGCCGATCCCTGAAACCTTGTCCGGCCCGCCCTGCCTCTATCGGGTTCCTTCGCGCCCCTCCGGCAAATCCGCCGGGACGACTTCCCCCGCCGCCCTCGGCCGATGCGCCGACGCGGCGGCAGCGTCGAGCGGCGCGGCGGGAACGCCCTCCCCCCGCAAGGCAGCCTGACCCAGGCGTGAGAAGTTGATCGAGTTGCCGAGGATGCGGACCGCTTCCTGGTCGGCGTGGAAGCCCATCGAGTTCTCCGCCTCCACGAAATCCACGAAGAACTGCGCCGCACGCTGGTAGCGCTGGGCCTGCACCACGCGGGGATCCGTGCTGTCGCTTCCACGCACGCGCTCGATGCCACGGACCAGGTCCAGGAGCGCATCGATCGCGATGTTCCGGACCTGGAAGGTACGGTCCTG
>CAYPAE010000307.1:0-3546 GCA_964408595.1 uncultured Gemmatimonadaceae bacterium
CACGAGCCGGTGCTGATCATCTTCGTGGACACCGTCTTCGAGGCCGACCTCACGCTCATCAACCGCAGCGATGCGGACGGCATCATCTGGGCGAAGGAAGTCGAGGACTACCAGCGCTTCGGCGTGGTCGTCACCGACGACAAGGGCTACATGACGAGGATCGTCGAGAAGCCCGACACGCCGGTCTCCAAGCTCGCCAACATCGGGCTCTATTACATCAGGGCGGTGGACAGCCTGTGGCAAGGGATCGACCACGTCCTGGCCCGCCCCAAGAACAAGGGTGAATATTTCCTGACCGACGCGTTCCAGTGGATGATCGAGCACGGCAAGCGCATCCTCACCGCCGCCGTGGGAGGGTGGTACGATTGCGGCGCGCCCGGCACATTGCTGGAGACCAACGAGACGCTGCTGCGGCAGGGCGCCGCGCGGCGGGTGGATTTTCCCGGCGTCATCATCCACGATCCGGTCTACATCGAGGACGGGGTCGTGATCGAGCGCAGCGAGATCGGACCCAACGTATCGCTCGAGCGCGGGACCCGGGTGAGCGACAGCCAGGTGCGCAACGCGATCGTCGGCCGCGACGCGGTGCTCACCCGGTCGGTCCTCGACGGCGCGCTGCTCGGCAACAATGTCGTGCTGGAGGGCTTCCGTGGCAGTATGACACTGGGCGATCATTCAGAGGTGACCGCGAAGGGCTGATCCACCCTCGGGACTCCTCCTCGAGGCGCCATGGCGTCGGTTGACGATCTCTGCCGGTCCTACCTGGATCTGAAGTACTACTTCGACCCCTCGGCCGCGAGCTCGGCCGGCCTGGTGTCGCACGACGCACGTCTCGGCCGGTTCGACGCCGAGACGACCCACACGCACGTCGCGGCGCTGCGCTCGGTGGCCGGCGCGATCGAGGAGCTGGAGCCCGACGATCTCCAGTCGGAGGTCGACCGCACGGCGCTGCTCGGTGAGATCCGGAGCTCGATCTTCCGGCTCGAGTACGAGCGTCCCCACGTCCGCAATCCGGCCTACTGGCTCTCCCACGTCTTCCAGGGCCTCTACGCGATCCTCTCGCGGCGGAACGGCGCGGTCGCCGGCCGCGCTCCGGCCGCGCTCGAGCGGCTGAAGGCGATCCCGGCGTTCCTCGACGCCGCGCGCGACACGCTGGACGAGCCGCCGTCGGTGTTCGTGGACACCGCACTCGGCATGCTCGGCGGCGGCGGCGAGCTGGTGGTGCAGCTCGCCGGCGCGCTCGCCGGCGAAGCGCCGGAGATGCGGCCCGAGCTCCAGAAGGCGGCCGCCGAGGCGCTCGAGGCGCTCAAGCTTTTCGGCGCCGCGCTCCGCGACGAGATCGAGCCGTCCGCCGACCCCCACGCGTTCGCCGTCGGCGAGGATCAGTTCAGCCGGCGGCTGCATCACGAGCACGCGCTCGAGGCCGGCGCGCCCGAGCTCTGGCGCTATGGGCTCCATCTCCAGGAGGAGACCGAGGCGGCGCTCGCCGGATTGGCGGGCCGCATGGGCGGCCGGGGCTGGCGCGAGATCGTCGAGGAGCTGCGGGGCGACGCGCCCGAGCCCGAGGCACTGCTCGCCGTCTATCGGGCCGAGCTGGATCGGGCCCACGCGTTCGTGGAGGAACGGGATCTCGTCAGCATCCCCCGCGAGCCGGTGGACGTCGTGCCGACGCCGTCGTTCATGCTCGCGCTGGTGCCGTTCGCGGCCTACGAGCCGCCCCCGATCTTTCTCTCCCACCAGACCGGCCGGTTCTACGTGACGCCGCCGGACACGTCGCTCCCGCCGGAAGCGCTGGCGCGGCAGCGCCGGGGTCACTGTCGTCACGCGATCCCGGCGATGGTCGCGCACGAGGCGTATCCCGGGCACCATCTCCAGCTGGTCACGGCGCAGGGCCTCGGCTCCGAGGTGCGGCGCCACGTCTGGACTCCGGTGATGGTGGAGGGATGGGCGCTCTACTGCGAGCAGCTCATGGACGAATCGGGCTACTACGAGGACGACGAGGCCCGCCTGTTCCAGCTGGTGAATCTGCTCTGGCGCGCGATCCGGATCGTGCTCGACGTCGGGCTCCACACCCGCGGCATGAATCCGACCGAGGCGGTGGACTACATGGTCGAGCATCTGCCGATCGAGCGCTCCAGCGCCGAGGCCGAGGTCCGGCGCTACTGCGCCTGGCCCACGTACCAGCTCTGCTACGCCGTGGGCCGCCGCGAGCTCTTGCGCCTGCGCGACGCCTACCGGGAGCGCGCCGGTGCGTCGTTCCAGGCCAAGCGCTTCCACGACGAGCTGCTGGCCTACGGCGGCATCCCGGTGGCGCTGGCCCGGTGGGGTATGGAGCTGGGGGAGGTGTGAGCCGACCGTCCCGAAGGGACCCATGAAGATCACCGTCCTGACGTACCTCGACAGCGAAGACGAGAACTCCAAGGAATACGACCCGGTCGTGCCCCAGGTCGCGCGGATGCTGCGCAAGCTGGGCCACCGGGTCTCCGTTCTCGGCGTGCACGGCGACGTCAAGCGGCTGATCACCGGTCTCTCCCGCCGCAAACCGGATCTGGTCTTCAACCTGATGGAGATGTTCGGCGACAACGTATTCGGCGATATCCCCGTCACCGGGCTGCTGGATCTTCTCGGGCTCGACTATACCGGCAGCGGCCCCGGCGAGCTGTACTTGAGCCAGGACAAGGGCCTCACCAAGAAGCTGCTCGCCTTCGAAGACATCCTCTACCCCCGCTTCGCGGTGTTCGCGCGCGACACCGCATTCGAGACCGGGGGCAACCTCAAGATGCCGCTCTTCGTGAAGCCCCTCCGCTCCGATGCGTCGCTCGGCATCGGCGGGAAGTCGCTGGTGCACGACGCCGTGGCGTTGATGGAACGGGTGAGCGCGATCCGGAAGGAGCTGGACGATGCGGCGCTGGCGGAGGAGTTCATCGAGGGGCGCGAGTTCTACGTCGGTGTGATCGGCAACTCGCAGCCGAAGGCGCTGCCGCCGGTGGAGATCGACTTCACCGGGTTTCCCGAAGGCGTTCCCAAGGTGATGGACAGCAAGGCCAAGTGGGACGAGCGGAGCAAGGAGTACAAGGGCACCCGCTCCGTCCTGGCGCAGCTTCCCGACGAGCTTCGCGCCCGGCTCCAGAAGGTGGCGGTGGACGCCTACCGCGCGCTCCGGGTGCGCGACTACGGCCGGGTGGACCTCCGCCTCACCGACACCGGCGACATCTACGTCCTCGAAGTCAACGCGAGCTGTTACCTGGACAAGGACAGCGAGTTCGCGATGGCCGCCGGGGCCGGTGGGCTCGACTACAAGCGGCTGATCGAGCGGATCGTGGATCTCGCGCTGGCCCGGCACAAGAAGAGGAACTAAGGTCGTCGGCCGTCACCGCCCCGCTGCCCCGCCCCCCCGCTGCCCCGCTTACGGCAGATAGCTCCCCCGCTGGACGTGATTCATCGCCAGGCCCGTCACCAGCGTCGTCACCGCCACCGTCGCCGCCGCCTCCCGTCCCGGCACGTACCCCTGCCGCAGATGCTCCGCCCGCTCCGCCAGGTAGCGGA
>CAYPAE010000308.1:0-3543 GCA_964408595.1 uncultured Gemmatimonadaceae bacterium
GCGAGGCCGTGGGCCAGCAGCACGCCGGCGCCGATGGTCACCACCAGGAGCACGAGGATGGTCGCCCGGGAATCCTGGAAGATCTGCGCGGCGGCGACGCTGTCGTTGCCGGCGCTGTTGAGCCGGTCGAGCGCCCGGATCGCTTGCCACCCAAGCAGGGCGGTGAGCGCCAGCACGCCGGCGAATCCGGTCATGATCTTCCGCCGGATGGTCCAGTCCTTGATCGTCTGCTGCCAACCGTTGGGCATCGTTTCCGCGTCCTTGAGCCAGGCCGAAGGGGAGCTACGCGTTCAGGAGCAACACCTTGTCGAGATCGAGGAGCATGATCAGCCGGGAGTCCCAGCGCGCGACCCCGGTGAGAAAATCGGTCTCGGCGGTGACCACTTCCTCCGGCGGGGGCGCCACGCTCGCCACCGGCACCTTCGTCACCTGAGACACCCGGTCCACCAGCAGGCCGAGCGCGCGGCCGCGCACTTCCACCACCACGATGCGGGAGGTGGGCGTGATCGCCGCCTCGGCGAGGCCGAGCCGCGTCCTGATCTCCACCACCGCCATGATGCGGCCCCGGAGATTGGTCACCCCGCGGACGTGCGCCGGCACCTGGGGCACCCGGGTGATCCCGTTGACCCGGATCACCTCGCGGACCTGGGTGACGGGAATCCCGAACTCCTCGCGGTCGAGCGTGAACGTCAGGAGATGCAGGGTCGGGGCCGGGCCGCTCGCGTCCGCGGACGCCGCCGCCGGCAGCGCGTCAGCAAAGCCCAGCAGAGGCTCGACCGCCGTGCGCCCGTCAGTTGGCATGGCCGGCCCCGTCGAGGATGCGGACCACGTCGAGGATACAGGCCACTCGGCCGTCGCCGAGAATCGTGGTGCCGGAGACCACGGCCGGCCGGCCCAACGCGGGATCCAGCCCCTTCACCACGATGTCCTGGTGCCCGATGAGACGGTCCACCAGCAGCCCGCGACGCTTGGCGCCCGCCGTCATCACGACGTAGAACGGGCGCGGCGCCGGGGACGGCACCTGGGTCCCGAGGACGGCGCCGGCATCGGCCACGTGGATCAGGTCGCCGCGCCATTGAGTGACCCCCTGGTTGTTGATCCGGCGAATCGCCTCCGGCTCCGCCCGCACCGTCTCCGCCACGTGCGAGAGAGGCACGGCGTAGCGCTCACGGTCCACCTCGACGATGAGCGACCGCACGATGGCGAGGGTGACCGGCAGGCTCAGCGTGAACGCGGTTCCCTGCCCCGGCCGGCTCTCCACCTCGATGGTGCCGCCGAACGCGTGGATCACATTGGCCGCGACGTCGAGTCCCATTCCCCGCCCCGAGAGCGTCGTCACCCGGTCGGCGGTCGACAGACCGGCGACGAAGACGAGGTTGTGCAGTTGAGCGGTGTCGGCCGTCCGGGTGTCCACGCCGAGGGCCTCGGCCTTGGCGCGGATCGCCGTCTCGTCGAGCCCGCGGCCGTCGTCGCTCACCCGGATCGCCACCCGCCCGGACACGGCCGCCGCCTGGAGGCGGAGCAGGCCCTCGGCCGGCTTGCCGGCCTTCACCCGATCCTCGGGCAGCTCGAGGCCGTGCGCCACGGCGTTGCTCAGCAGGTGCAGCAGCGGCTCGCTCAGGCGGTCGAGCACCGCCTTGTCGAGCGACGTGTCGCCGCCGGTCACCTCGAGCCGGACCTTCTTCCCCTCGGCGTGGGCGACGTCGCGCACCATCCTGGGGAATCGCCCGAACACCGTGGAGACCGGCAGCAGCCGGGTCTCCATCACGGTGGATTCGAGCCGCGTGAGCGTCTGCTGGAGCGACAGCACCGCCAGATCGAGCTCGCCCAGCTCCTCGCACGCGCCCACCCGGCGCCGCAGCCGGCGGTAGACGTCCACCAGTGCCGAGTGCTGGATGAGCCCCTCGCCCAGCACCTCGAGCAGGGCGTCGAGCCGGCGGAAGTCCACCCGGACTACGTTGCTCGCGGCATCGCCGTCCCGGGAGCGAGGCTGGCTCCGCCGATCCCCCTGGCGCCGGTCTCGCTCAGCCCCCGCCGTTTCCGGGCCGGTTCCGAGGAAGCTCCGCACCCGCTCGACGAAGTCGGCCGCGGGGCCGCCATCGGTCTCCGGCGATGCGCTCCCGATGAGATCCACCAGGAGGCCGGCGCCGGCGACGAGCAGCGCCGCGGCATCGTCCCCCCGGCTCGCCGGGGCGCGTCCGAGGAACCCGCAGGCATCCTCGAGCGCGTGCGCGGCGTCCCGTATGGGGGTCAGGCCCATCATGGCCGAGTTGCCCTTGATGGTGTGGAGGCGGCCCTTCACCGACGCGAGCAGCTCGTCGCCCGGCTCGCCGGCACGCCAGCGGCGCTCCAGCTCCACGAACGCGTCGCCCACTTGCTCGGCGAGCGGCAGGCACTCGACGATGTAGTCCTGGAGCAGATCCCCGAAGGGATTCTCCTCGGCCGTCATGCCGCTCCCCGGTTCCGCCTCTGCTCGCGGGCGCGCCGGACCATCACCTGGATGTCGGTCGGCTGGAACGGCTTCCGGAGATAGTCCCAGGCGCCGACGGCGCGGCCGCGGGCCTCGTCGTCCTCGCTGCTCTCGGTGGTCACCAGCACGATCGGGACCTGCGGATGGAGCCGCTCCGCCCGCCGGCGCTCCAGAACCTCGAGCCCGTTCATCTCCGGCATGTTGAGGTCGAGCAGCACGAGGGTGAGATCCGGATGGGCGGCCAGCAGCCCGTAGCCGTCGCGGCCGTTGGTGGCGTAGTGCACCGTGCTCCCCGCGAGCTCGCCCTGGGAGAAGATCAGCCGGTACATCTGGTGGAGCAGCTTGGAATCGTCGATGACAAGAAAAGACTCGGCCATGCGCTACCTCGTCTCCGCGCTGGGTGCGACTCGACCGTGGGACGGGAACGCCGGACGTAGTGCAAGAGGTAGACCTACCCTCCGCCCACGCGGCAACTGGTTTCGCGGCAACGAGATGGAGTTACGGGTCTAGCTGAGTGAGATTGGCCTCGCCGGGTCTTGTCCAAGGTTCGGCGGGATCTGCAACGGAAGTTGCACCGGGGTGGAGATCAGTTCGGTCCGCCCGTGCCGCCCATCGGCTTGGCGTCCGGTTGTAGCGCCCGGATCTTCCGGTGCACCAAGTCCAGGGACGCGTTGACGTCGCGCTTGACCTCCTCAAAGTTGCTCGCCGTGGCGGTGGCCAGACGCTCCGCGCTCCGATCGACGGCCCGGCGGGCCTTCCGGATGCCGGCGATGGCGTCCTTGCGGGCCTGGTCGGTGCCCTTCCCGACATCGTCTGCCAGCACCGAGATCTCCTCGTCCATGTTGTCCAGGCGCTCGCGGACGTCGCGGCGGAACTCCTCCCGCTGCTCGTAGGAGTAATCCCGCGCGTCCTCGGCAGTTTTCTCGGCGGTTTTCTCGGCGGCGTTCTCGACGTCTTTCGCGCCCTCACGGACCTCTTCCCCGGCCTTGTCGGCGGCGTTCTCGACGTCCTTCGCGCCTTCGCGGACCTCCGCCCCTGCCTCGTCGGCGGCGCTCTCGATGCGGTTCGAGGTG
>CAYPAE010000309.1:0-1993 GCA_964408595.1 uncultured Gemmatimonadaceae bacterium
GGGCGTTGCCCCATCGTGCGGGCTCCTTCCCCGTCACCAGGGTATTCTGGGCGACGTTGACGAGAGCGGCGGTGGCACTGTGCGCGAGGACGATCGTGATCAGCCGGTCGGACGCGCTCAGCTGCCGTCCTCGCGATGCGAGGCGGCCGAGGATGGCGATGGCGGCGTCCTTCCCGGCACACACGTCCGCCAGCGCCACGCCGATCTTCATCGGCGCGCCGTCGGGCTCACCCGTGATCGCCATCCAGCCGCATTCCGCCTGGATCACCGCGTCGTAACCCGGCCGGTCGCTCCCCGCGCCGAATCCGGTGAGCCGGCACCAGATGAGATCCGGACGACTCCCCAGCAGGGCGGCTGGATCGATGCCGCGCCGCTCGAGTGTGCCGGGCCGGAAGTTCTCGACCACCACATCCGCCTGCTCCGCGAGGGCGAGAAGCAGTGCCCGGTCCGCCCCGACATCGAAGTCGAGCGCGACGCTGATCTTGTTGCGGTTGACCGAAAGGAAGTAGGCGCTCTCGCCGGTCGGGTCGAAGGGCGGACCCCAGCCGCGGGTCTCGTCTCCCATCCCGGGCCGCTCGACCTTCAGGACCTGGGCCCCCAGATCGCCGAGCGTCATGGTGCAGAGCGGTCCGGCCAGGACCCGGGTGAGGTCCAGGACCTTGATGCCTGCCAGAGGAAGGGAGAGATCGCGCACTATTGCGCTTCGGGTTTTGTTCGGGTACTGTGGTGGGAACGAGGAGGAGCCAATGTCGCGGAGTCCGGAGCTGGAGCGCAAGCTCGCCGTCCTGATGTCACTCGCCGCCGACGACCGCGAGGGCCTGCCGCCGCGCCTGCGGCACGCGCGTGAGGTCGGCGCGCTGGGGCCGCTCAACATCCGGCACCTGCGGCCGGTGCCCGGGATGCGCATGTCGCTGCTCCGGATCCTCATGACCAACGCCTGCAGCTACAACTGCCACTATTGCCCGATGCGCCGCGACCGCGACATGCCCCGGACCCTGCTCAAGCCGGAGGAGCTCGTCCGCATCTTCCTCGGCGCCCGCCAGCGGGGGTGGTGCGAAGGGCTGTTCGTCACGACCGGCATCCCGGGCAGGCCGGTGAAGGTCATGGACGATCTCATCACCGCGCTGGAGCTGTTGCGCGAGCGGCACCGCTTCGGCGGGTACATCCATGTGAAGCTCGTGCCCGGCGGCGAGCCCTCGCAGATCGAGCGGCTGACCGAGCTCGCGAGCCGGGTCTCGGTCAACCTCGAGGCGCCCTGCGGGGCCAGCCTCGCCCAGATCGCGCCCGAGAAGAGCTTCGGCACCACCGTATCCGATCTCGAACGAGTCCGGGCGCAGCTGCTCCGCGAGCGGGCGCAACGGGCGGAGGGCAAGCCGCGCGACCTGCTCCACCCCGGCGGCGCCTCTGGAATGACCATGCAGTTCGTGGTCGGCGCCACCCCCGACACCGATCGCTCCATCCTCGACACGGTGAGCCGGCTGAGCGCCGGCGGGGGCATTCATCACGCCCATTTCAGCGCCTTTCGGCCCATCGAGGACACCCCGCTGGAGAGCGCCCCCGCCACACCCGCGCTGCGGGAGCACCGCCTCTACCAGGCCGACTATCTGCTCCGCGGATACGGGTTCGGCTCCGAGGAAGTGGTCTTCGAGCCGAGCGGCAATCTTCCGCTCGCGGTGGACCCCAAGAGCGCCTGGGCGCTCGCCCACCCGGAGCGGTTCCCGATCGAGGTCCGGACGGCGGCTCCCGCCGAGCTGATGCGGGTGCCGGGCATCGGACCCACGTCGGCACGCCGAATAGTCACTGAGAGGGGCGGCACGACATTCCGCACGCTGGCGGATCTCCGCAAGCTCGGCGTGGTCACCACCCGCGCGGCTGGGTTTCTCACCCTCGGGGGCCGGCGGCTCCAGACCACGCGCTGGACCCAGCAACTCGGCTTCTGGGCTCCGGAAGAGGAGGTCGGCGCGCACCACATGGTCTATCAAGTGAGCCCGGG
>CAYPAE010000309.1:2093-3541 GCA_964408595.1 uncultured Gemmatimonadaceae bacterium
TTTCCCTTCGCTGGCCCTGCTCGCCGAGCATGCCGTCGTCGTGCTGCGCCGCTTCCCGTGGACACTCGGGGCCGGCGCCGTCGCGGCCGGCGCGGCGATCGTGGCGTCCAGCTCCGGCACCGATGACGCGTGGGCCCGCCTGGCGTTCGTCGCCGCGCTCGGCCTGCCGGTCACGGTGGCGATCACCCTGCTCGCCGAAACCCGCGGCTGGTCCACCGGCGCTCGCACGCTCGCGATCCTTGGTGGGCTCCTGGGTCTCACCGCCTTCTGCTTCGCGTGGCCCGGCATCGAACGGCGGCACGATGCCATCCGCTACTTTCAGCTGAGCGCGGCGCTGCACCTCGGCGTCGCGTTCCTTCCGTTCCTGGGCGCGGCCGAGACAGTCGCCTTCTGGCAGTACAACCGCCGCCTCTTTCTAGGCTTCCTGCGGGCCTTCGTGTTCTCCGGCGTGCTCTACGTCGGCATTGCCATCGCCCTCGGCGCGCTCGACCGGCTGTTCGGCGTGGATGTCGATGGCGAGACCTATTTCCGCATCTGGTTCATCGTCGCCTTCGTGGTGAACACCTGGATCTTTCTCGCCGCCGTGCCGGAGAATCTCGCCGCGCTGGAAGGGGACGCCGACTATCCCCGAGCGCTCAAGGTGTTCGCGCAGTACATCCTGACGCCGCTCGCGTTCACCTATCTCGTCATCCTCCTCGCCTACCTGATCAAGATCGTGGCCGGCGGCGAGTGGCCCAGCGGGTGGATCGGTTGGCTCGTGGCGAGCGTGTCGGTCACCGGGTTGCTCGGCTTCCTCCTCGTCCACCCGCTCAGGGCCGATCCCGCCGAAGGGTGGATCCGGACTTACGCCCGCTGGCTCTTCATCGGCCTGGTGCCCGCGGCCCTGATGCTGCTGGTCGCGTTCTGGAAGCGGATCCTCCCGTATGGGCTGACCGAGCCGCGGGCGTTGGGCCTGGTGCTCGGCCTCTGGCTCCTGGGCATCGCGCTGCTGTTCACCTTCCGGGGCGGGGCGAGCATCAGGACCATACCGATCACACTCGCCTCGCTGCTGCTCCTCACCCTCTATGGTCCACTCAGCCTTACGCGGGTCTCCATCTCGAGCCAGGGCCGTCGCCTCGCCAGGATGCTCCAACCCACGGAGACGGCCGGAATTGATGAGCGGGAGGCGAGCGCGGCACTCCGCTTCCTGATCGATCACAACGCCGGTGACGAGATCGCGCTGCGGATCGGCCGTGAGCTGCCGCCGATCGACTGGAAATCGCTGCCCCGATATGGGAACGAGCGGGACTCGATCGGCAGAGAGATCATGGGGCTGGTGGGGGCGAGGTACCTTCCGCGGTACGCGACCTCCGGTGAGAATGCGTGGTTCAACATCAGCAGCAACGAGCCGATTCCGCTGGCGGGCTTCGCCTGGGCGTTGCCGGTGGCCTCGAGTGACCCCGGCGTGC
>CAYPAE010000310.1:0-3536 GCA_964408595.1 uncultured Gemmatimonadaceae bacterium
GTGGGGGTGAACTCGTATCTCTACGGCACGCGGTTCATCAGCTATCTGGCCCTGCGCTACGGCAACGACAGCCTGCTGGCGTGGTTCAACCGGACCGAAGGCAGCCGGCGGTACTTCACGTCGCAGTTCCGGCACGTGTATGGCCGGTCGCTCGAGGACGAGTGGTCACGGTGGATCGCCTGGGAGCGCGACTGGCAGCAAGCCAACCTCGAGGCGATCCGGCGGCACCCGACCACCGTCGATCGTCCGCTCACCGATCGGGCACTCGGATCGGTGTCCCGGGCGTACTACGACTCCACGAGTCGCACCATCTACGTAGCCGTGCGCTATCCGGGCCAGGAAGCCTACATCGCCGCCATCGACGTCGGGTCCGGACGGATCCGGAAGATCCGGGAGCTGCCGGGCGCGTCGGGATTCTACGTGACCGCGCTGGCGTTCGATCCGGCGTCACGGACCCTGTTCTATACCACCCACAACGCTGATTGGCGCAACCTCGTCGCGCTGGACCTCGCGACCGGCCGGTCCACCGAGCTGCTCAAGAACGCCCGGATCGGCGATCTCGTCTTCGACCAGGCGGACCGTTCGCTCTGGGGCGTCCGGCACGACAACGGGTTCTCGACGCTGGTCCGCCTGCCCGCGCCCTACCACGAGTGGAACCAGGTCCATACCCTGCCGTACGGAAGGGACCTGTTCGACCTGGACATCTCGCCGGACGGCCGGACGCTCATCGGGTCGATCTCGGAGATCAGCGGGACCCAGCGGCTGGTGCGGATGGACATCGCGGCACTCCAGGCGGGCGATACCACACCCGAGGTCCTGTACGAGTTCGGCGATTGGTCACCGTCGAACTTCGTGTTCTCGCCGGACGGGAAGTTCCTCTTCGGCTCCTCCTACTACTCGGGCGTCTCCAACATCTTCCGCTACGACATCGACCGGCAGGTCATGGACCCCCTGAGCAACGCGGAGACGGGCTACTTCAAGCCGCTCCCCGTCTCCCCCGACTCCGTCGTCGTCTTCCGGTATACCAGCCGGGGATTCGTCCCCGCGATGATCCCGAACGCGGTGCCGGATAGCGTGAGCGCGATTCGCTTCCTGGGGAACGAGATCGCCGCGACCCGGACCGAGGTGCAGGGGTGGATGCCGCCGCCGTCGTCGGCCATCAACCTGGACTCGCTCACCACGTCCACGGGGACCTACCGCTCGCTGCGCAACTTCAGGCTGGAGAGCGCGTACCCCGTCGTGGAAGGGTACGAGGATGCGGCCGGCCACAACGCCGTGGCCGGCGGCGTGCGCCTGAACTTCTCCGATCGGATCGGCACCACCAGTCTCGATCTGACCTCGTCCTACTCCCCCGATCGGGACCTGTCGGCGTCCGAGCGCCTCCACTTGCGCGCGGTCTTCCGCCACTGGAACTGGCGCATCGCCGCCGCGCTGAACCCGGCCGACTTCTACGATCTCCTCGGGCCCACGAAGACGAGTCGCCGCGGCTACCAGCTGGGGCTGCAGTACCATGGCAATATCTTGTACGATGCGCCGCGGAGCCTGTCGTACACCCTGCAGGCGGCGGGGTACACCGGCCTGGCCACGTTGCCGGAGTACCAGGGCGTGGCGGCGCCGTACGACAAGCTGCTGGCATTCTCCGGGAACCTCGCGTATGAGCACCTCAGGCGCTCCCTCGGCGCCATCGACGACGAGATGGGGACGACCTGGGGCGTGACCGTGCGCGGCAACTTCGCCAACCAGTCGCGCTCGACCCGCCTCAGCGCGGAGGCGTCCAAGGGAATTCTCCTGCCGCTCGACCACTCGTCGCTGTGGTTCCGAGCCTCGGCGGGGACGGCGCTGGCCGGGCGCCGCAGCGATCCCCTGGCCAACTTTTTCTTCGGCGGGTTCGGCAACAACTGGATGGACTACCGGGCCATCCGGCAGTTCCGCGAGACCGAGAGCTTCCCGGGCATCGACATCAACGAGGTCGGCGGCGCCAACTACGGACGGCTCCAGGTCGAGTGGACGTCGCCGCCGCTCCGGTTCCGCCGCGTCGGGATCCCGAGCCTCTACCTGCGGTGGGCCGACCTGACGCTCTTCACCACGGGGCTCGTGACCGATGTCGATGACGCGACCATCCGCCGTGAGCTGGCGAGCGTGGGTGCGCAGCTCGACGTGCGGCTGGTCACGCTCTCCCATCTCGACTCCACGTTGTCGTTCGGGGTCGCCCAAGCCTGGGGGCCGGGCGTCCCGCCCAGCTCCAGCCTGATGTTCTCGTTCAAGATCATGTGACGACCATCCTCGGGGTCGCCGTCGGCGTCCTGCCGGTCTTTCTGTTCCTCGAGGCGTTGGTGCTCATCGACAGCTACAAGCTCGTCGCGCTGCGCGCGATCCTGCTGTCGGTCGCCGCCGGCGTGGTCGCCGGCGGCGTGAGCTACGGGGTGAACGTCGTCCTCCGGCCTGCCGTCGATCTGGACTTCACCCACTACTCCCGCTACGTCGCCCCTGTCGTGGAGGAGACGCTCAAGGCCACCTTCGTGGTCTTTCTGCTGCAGCGGAACAAGGTGGGGTTCGTCGTCGACGCCGCTATCCACGGATTCGGCATCGGCACCGGCTTCGCGCTGCTCGAGAACCTCTACTACCTGAGCGTGAACCCCGACACGACCTTCTGGACCTGGATCGTGCGGGGGTTGGGCACCGCGATCATGCACGGGGGCACCACGGCCATCGTGGCGATGGTCTCTCGGACGCTCACCCGGTCCGATCCCTTCCGACTCCACCTCGTCCTGCCCGGTCTCACCATGGCCGTGGTGCTCCATTCGCTATACAACCACTTCCTGGTGCAGCCGCTCCTGGCGACGGCGCTCATCGTCCTGCTCCTGCCGTACGTCATCGTCGCCGTGTTCCAGCGCAGCGAACGGGACACGACCGCCTGGCTCGGGACAGGATTCGATACGGATCAGGAGCTGCTCCGGGCCGTGCACTCCGGGCAGGTTTTGGGGACCCCGGTCGGGACTTACCTCACAACGTTGCGCCGCCGCTTCGCGCCCGAAGTGATCGTCGACATGATGTGCCTGCTGCGCCTGCGCGCCGAGCTCGCCATCCACGCCAAGGGGATCCTGCTGATGCGCGAGGCCGGGTTCGAGGCCGCGCCGGACCCGACCCTGAAGGATACGTTCGAGGAGCTGCGATATCTGGAGCGGAGCATCGGGAAGACGGGGCGGCTCGCCCTACAACCGTTCCTGCACACCAGCACGCGGGACCTCTGGCAGCTCAACATGCTCAACGAGCGGTAGCCTGCTCTAGCCGCCTCCGGTGGCGGTCCCTATCGTTCCCGCCACCCATGCAAACCTCAGTGGATCGGCGCGGAGACGTGATCACCGTCCACGTCGCCGGCAGCGTGGACGGACTCACCGCCGAAGGGCTGCAACAGGTCTTTGCGGGCGAGTTGGCGGCGCGACACCACCACCTGGTCGCCGACTTCGGCGCGGTCGAGTACACGAGCAGCGCCGGCCTGCGCGTGCTGCTCGCCACGCTCAAGCAGGCCCGCTCGG
>CAYPAE010000311.1:0-3523 GCA_964408595.1 uncultured Gemmatimonadaceae bacterium
GCTCTCGATGACGACCCACCTGGCCGAGAAGACCGCGAGCCGTGCCTTCGATCTCGTGGTCGTCGCGGGAGAGGGCATCCTGAGCTCGTTCGAGGGGCACCCGCGGACCCTACTGATTCGGAACTATCCGATCAGAGCGCAGTTCGGCAACGGTACACGGGTGGGAAAGGGCGACGGAGACTTCGTGGTGGTGTACACTGGCGGTCTCACCGAGGGACGGGGCGCGGTCGAAACGATCGCGGCGGTCGCGGCGGTTCCGGCCTCGCTGCGCGTCAGGCTGGAGATCTACGGCAAGTTCTGGCCGCAGGAGTTGGAGACGCGGGTGCGAGGTCTGCCTGGATTCGAGCGGGTGACCTACCACGGCTGGGTCCCCTACGAGCGTATCTCGGCTGAGCTCCAGCGCGCCGACGTGGGCCTGGTCTGCTTCCTCCCAGCCCCCAACCACCTCGAGGCCGGACCCAACAAGCTGTTCGAGTACATGGCTGCCGGGCTGCCGGTCATCGCGTCGGACTTCCCGGCTTGGCGCGACATCGTGGAGCGCAACGACTGTGGCTTGTGCGTCGATCCCGCCGATCCCGCCGCTATCGCCGACGCGATCACGTACCTGGCGGAGCACCCCGAGCGGCGCGCGGAAATGGGGGCGAATGGTCAGCGGGCGGTGTTAGAGCAATACAACTGGGAGACAGAAGGGCGGCGCCTGATCGAGGCCTATGAGGCGCTCAAGTGACGGAGCATCACGCGGTGCCGCGAGGCTGGCGAACGTCCTCCAGATAGAGGCGGATACCGTAGCGGCGGACGAACTGCACCACCAGGATCTCGCTGGGACCGACCACTCTTCGTTCCGAACCGGGATCACCACCGAGACTCTCGGGTTACGAACCGCCCGCGGGCCCCCGACTACCGCTCGGCCGGGTGCCGAAGCGGGTGCTGGGGGCGCTCCGGCGACTCCGCCTCGGGCTCCCCGTCCCGGCTGCGACGTCTCGAGCGGCGCCACGCCTGGGCGACGCGCTGGTAGACAAGGGGCTGCTGCTCCCGGCTCCGCTCCAGGTACTCCAGGAGGAAGGCCAGCGCTATCCCGAGGAGGAGGCCCAGCACGCCGGCCACGAACGCCATGCGCACCCGCCTCGGGCTGGAAGGTGTGGCCGGCGCGACCGCCGGATCTACCACGGTGAGGACCGGGGTATCGTTGACCTCCTCGATCCGGGCGATCTCGTACTCGCGTCGGAGTGTCTGGTAAACCTCTTGCCGCAGCGTGACTTGGCGCTCGAGGCGGTTGCGCTCGAAGAGTAGCTGGGGGGAGAACTCGAGCTGCCGGTTCCGGGTCAGGAACCCCCGGAGCGAGTCCTCGATGATCTCCAGGTCCTGTTGGGCCTCGTTGGTCCGAGCCTCCGTGAACTTTCGCCGCTCGCGGGCACGGAGGTTGCGGGTTCGCTGATTGAAGTCGTTGAGTAGTCCAACCATATGGGATGTGACGGCCGCGGCGAGATGCGGGTCCGGCAGCTCAACCGCGAGGCCGACCGTTCCGGTCTTGTTGTCGACTGTGGCGGAGGAGTGCTCCCGGAGCCATTCGATTCCCGTCTCGACCCGCTTGGGTGGGGAGTCGGCCTCGATCTCGAGGATGTCGATCAGAAGGGCGCTGTCGGCCCCGCCCGCGGTCACGCCGGGCACGGGGAAAGGGGTCTGTAGGGTGCGCTCCAAGAGGGAGCGGCTCTCCATCACGGCGGCATAGAAGTCGGGGGATGACATTGGGTCCGCCCCGGGCAAGGAGAAGCCGAGCTCTCCGGCAAGCGCGCCGATCCCACTCGGCAGCTTGAACGAGGTGGATGCCTCCGGTACGAACTGGGCCTCGGCGGTCCATTTCTCGGGCAACAGGAACGAGAGGCCGAAAGTCAGCACGACCGCCACCGCAGGTATCCCGAAAACGAGACGGCGGTGTTGCGAAAGGACCCAGGCATAGTCCAGAAGCCCGGAGTCGGATTGAGTGGAAGGCAGGCCGGATGGCCCAGGGGAGGTGCTGATGCCGCCTCCGAAGGAGCGCCAAGAGAGCAGGGAACAGAAGGCAAAAAGATATCACCCGGCCTAACCCGTTACAACCGGATCAGCACATGAGCCTATCTCGTGGGACTATCCTCTCCTACCACAATAGCTTGACTGGCGATCCCGGAGCCACTATCCGTTGATGACAAAATGAAACTCCACCTGCCGCGGCACCTGCGGAACCGCCACCTGCTCCTGCTGGATGCTCTGCTTCTCGGGCTCTGCACGATGGTGGCGTATGTCGTTCGATTCGAGGGGTTTCACTGGGGGGCCGACAATCTCTACACCGCCCTCGTCTATCTCGTCGTCACCCTCCCCCTCAAACTCGGCGTTCTGCTCTACGTCGGCCTCTACCGACGGCTTTGGCGGTTCGCCGGCGTGGCCGAGCTGGAGCACATCCTGGTCGCGACAGCGATCTCGGCGTCCATCTCGAGCTTCGTCGGCGCAGCGCTGCTCCCTGGGCTCGGGATCACTCCGTCCCGGGTCCCGCTCTCCGTCCTGTTCATAGACGCCTGCCTCAGCGCCGGCGCGGTCGCGCTGCCCCGGCTGTTCATCCGCCTGCTCGGAAGGCGGACCCAGTGGCGGCGGCTCGAGACTGCGCGGCGGGTGCTGATCGTTGGCGCCGGGGCGGCCGGCGAGATCATCGTCAAGGAGCTGCTCAGCCATCCGCAGCTCGGTCTGGTCCCGATCGGGTTCGTGGACAACGACCATTCCAAGCTGGGCCACAGGCTATGCGATCTGCCGGTGCACGGCTCGCTCGACCAGATCCGTGACCTGGTCCTCCGGTACGACGTCGAGGAAGTCATCATCGCGATGCCTCGCGCGACGGGGGCGGTGGTCCGCCAGGTCGTGAAGGCGGCGATGGAAGCCGGAGTGAAGACACGCACCGTGCCGGGGATCTTCGACATCATCTCGGGCCGGGTGGCGGTAGCGTCGCTCCGCCAGGTGGAGATTCAGGACCTGCTCCGTCGCGAGCCGATCCAGACTGACCTGGAGCAAGTGCGAGTGCTCGCCACCGGGGAGACCGTGCTCGTCACCGGCGCCGGCGGCTCGATCGGCAGCGAGCTCTGCCGCCAGCTCGCCCGGCTGGAGCCGGCCCAAGTGCTGGTGATGGGCCACGGCGAGAACTCGATCTTCGACGTGATGGCCGAGTTGACCGAGCGGTACCCGCATCTCGATGCGGTGCCGATCATCGGCGACGTGCGCGATCGCGAGCGGATGCGGCTGATCTTCGAGCGCTACCGGCCCTACGCGGTGTTCCACGCGGCCGCGCACAAGCACGTGCCGCTGATGGAAGAGAATGTGGCCGAGGCCATCACCAACAACGTGCTCGGCACCAAGAACGTGGCGGAGCTCTCCGCCGAATACGGCGTCGAGCACCTGGTCCTGATCTCGACCGACAAGGCCGTGCGCCCCACCAACGTCATGGGTGCGACCAAGCGGGTGGCCGAGCAGATCGTGCAGGAGGTCGCGGAGACCACCGGCC
>CAYPAE010000312.1:0-3516 GCA_964408595.1 uncultured Gemmatimonadaceae bacterium
CCGCGACCCTGGCCCGCCACATCCAGGTGGAGGACACCGGCGTCGTCAGCATCCGCTGGCGGACCGGCGCGTTGGGCTCGATGAACGTGACCATGCTCACCTATCCCAAGAACCTCGAGGGGTCGATCACCATCATCGGGGAGAAGGGGACGGTCCGGGTCGGCGGGGTGGCGGTCAACAAGATCGAGCACTGGGAGTTCGCCGATCGAGACCCGGACGACGAGCAGGTCGAGAAGGCCAGCTACGAGACCACGTCACTCTATGGCTTCGGCCATCCGCTCTACTACGACAACGTCATCAAGTCGCTTCGCGGCGAGGCCTCGCCCGACACCGACGGCCGGGAAGGGCTCCACTCGCTCGAGATCCTCATCGCCACCTACCTCTCCGCCCGCGACGGCCGGCGGGTGGCGCTGCCGCTGGAATACTAGATGTCGGCTGGTGAGCGCCGGACCGGAGCCACCGGCTGGAGCGGACGCCGAGTCCTGGTGACCGGGGCGGACGGCTTCATCGGCAGCCACCTGACCGAGGCCCTGCTCGAGGCCGGCGCCGATGTGCGGGCGTTCTGCTACTACAACTCGACCGGTTCCCGGGGATGGCTCGACCAGCTCGGCCCCGACCTCCCGCCGGAGCTCGAGATCTATTTCGGCGACGTGCGGGACGGCCGCGCGGTCGAATCGGCCTGCGACGCCGTCGAGGTCGTCTTCCACCTGGCCGCCCTGGTCGGGATTCCCTACAGCTACCTGGCTCCCGAGTCGGTCGTGGACACCAATGTCCGCGGCACCCTGAACGTGCTGGAAGCGGTGCGCCGCAGAGGCTGCGCGCGGCTGGTGCACACCTCCACCAGCGAGGTGTACGGCACCCCCGACACCGTCCCGATCACCGAGCGACATGCCCTGAAGGGACAATCGCCGTACAGCGCCAGCAAGATCGCGGCGGACAAGCTCTGCGAGGCCTACGCGAACAGCTTCGAGGTCCCCGTCGTCGTCCTCCGCCCATTCAACACCTACGGTCCCCGGCAATCGGCCCGCGCGGTCATCCCGACGATCCTCTCCCAGCTCCTGAGCGGACGGACTGCCATCCGTCTGGGAAATCTCGCTCCGCGGCGTGACCTGACCTACGTGAGCGACACGGTCGCGGGGTTTCTGGCGGCCGGCCTCTGCCCCGGGCTCGAAGGAGAGACGATTCATCTCGGCACCGGACGAGCCGAGTCGATCGAGGACGTCTTCCGTACCGCGTGCGCCGTCTGCGGCGTGGAGGCGACGATCGAGACGGATCCCCTCCGGGTGCGGCCTCCGCGGAGCGAGGTCATGGTGCTCCAGTCCGACCCTTCCCGCGCCAAGCGACACCTGGGATGGGAGGCCAAGGTCTCACTCCAGCAGGGCCTCGGACAGACGGCGCAATGGATCGCCGCAAACCTCGATCGCTATCGGCCGGAGAGCTATGCTGTGTGAATCGGCAACCCGAAGTCATGACCGGTGAGCAGCTCGCCGGCCGGGTGATCGAGGCGGTACGGGCAGCGGCGGCCGATCCGAAGGCGCCCCAGCCGCTCCACGATCCCCTCTTCGAGGGGAACGAGATCGCCTACCTCGGCGAGTGCATCGAGACGGGCTGGGTGTCGTCGGCCGGGAAGTTCGTCGAGCGCTTCGAGCAGGATCTCGCCGCGTTCACGGGCTCGGCGAGGGCGGTGGCGGTGGCGAACGGCACCGTCGCCCTCCACGCCTGCCTGCGCCTCGTCGGGGTGGAGGCGAACGACGAGGTGCTGGTGCCGAGCCTGACCTTCGTCGGGACGGTCAATCCGATCGCCTACGCCGGTGCGATCCCCCACTTCGTGGACAGCGAGGCAACCACGCTCGGGGTGGATCCCGACAAGCTCGCCGAGCACCTGAATACCACCCTGACCGGCGGCAGCGACGGGCGGCGCAATCGCGCAACCGGCCGCCGCGTCCGCGCGCTCGTGGTGATGCACACCTACGGCCACCCGGCGCGGCTCGACGTGTTGGCCGCGGTGTGCGAGCGGTTCGGCCTCGTCCTCATCGAGGACGCCGCCGAGTCGCTCGGCTCCTACTATAGAGGAACGCACACCGGAAACGTGGGCCGGGTCTCCGCGCTCAGCTTCAACGGGAACAAGACCGTGACCACCGGGGGTGGCGGCGCCATCCTGACGAACGATCAGGCCCTCGGCGCGCTGGCGAAGCATCTCACCACGACCGCGAAGCGGCCCCACCGTTGGTCTTTCAACCATGACATGATGGGCTACAATTACCGGATGCCGAACATCAACGCGGCGCTCGGGTGTGCCCAGCTGGAGCAGCTCCCGGGCTTCCTCGCGGCGAAGCGCGCGCTGGCGACCCGGTACATGGAGACCTTCCGCGACGTGCCGGGCGTCCGCGTTTTCGCCGAGCCGCCCCACAGCCGGAGCAATTACTGGCTCAACGTGCTCCTGCTCGAGCCCGAGGTCGAGTCGCTGCGCGACGCGGTCCTCGACGCGACCAACTCCGCCGGGGTCACCACGCGGCCGGCGTGGACCCTGATGCATCGCCTCCCCATGTTCGCCTCGGCGCCGCGCATGGACCTCGCTACGGCGGAGAGCATCGAGCGGCGGCTCATCAATATCCCGAGCGGCGTCGGCACCGCCCGCGGAAGGGCCGGTCGGGCGCGATCGGCCGCTCGATGAGCGCTCCGGTCTGCCTCATTCCCGCCCGCGGCGGATCGAAGGGACTTCCGGGCAAGAATCTGCTCCCCGTCGGGGGCGTGAGCCTGGTGGGTCGCGCGGTGCTGGCGGCGCGGGAGTTCGGCCGCCTCGCCGGGTTGCCCGATCTCCCGATTGTGGTGGACACCGACTCCGAGGCCATCGCCGCGGAGGCGCGGCGCTGGGGCGCGCTGGTCCCTTTTCTCCGGCCGCCGGAGCTCGCGGGCGACGCGGTCCCCAGCGCGGCCAGCAGCCGCGCCGCGCTGGAGCGGCTGGAGAGAGGCGGGAGCGCTGTGGGCGACGTGATCCTGCTCCAGCCCACCTCACCGCTGCGATCGGGATCGGACGTACTCGCTTGCTGGCGCGAGTACGACCCAGTGCGCTGTCCGTCCGTCATCTCGTTGGTCCGCACCGAGCACAATCCCGAGATCGCTCTCCGAAGCGAGCCGGGCGGTGCGGTGCAGTGGCACGCCGGCGGCGAGCCGCGGGTACGCCGGCAGGACTTGCCCGATGCCTATTGGCCCTCCGGCGCGGTCTACGTGATCTCGCTCCCGCTGTTGAAGCGGGAGCGCAGATTCATCATACCGGGTGTGACCCGCGGGGTGGTCCTGCCGCGGGAGCGATCGGTGGACGTGGACACCGCGGAGGATCTGGCGGAGGCGGAGGCGCGTCTGGCGGCGCGTCGGGCGGTACCGTTCACCCTCGGCGGCCGGACGATCGGGGAGGGCCATCCCTGCTTCGTCATCGCGGAGGCCGGGGTCAACCACAACGGCGACGCCGAGCTGGCGCACCGGCTCGCGGGCGTGGCCGCCGGCGCCGGAGCGGAC
>CAYPAE010000313.1:0-3513 GCA_964408595.1 uncultured Gemmatimonadaceae bacterium
CCGGAACGCCGAGTCGGCTCCGTTCCAGTCCCAGTCGTAGAGAAACCGGACCAGGCCGAGCGTGCTGTGGGCGACGGCGAGCGTGCTGTCGAGCGCCAGCGCGCGGATGGCGGCCGTGCGGGCCGCCGGCATCGCGTCGGCCGGACGGGCGCCTTCGGCGATGGCCCGCTGCGCGTGCGCGGCGGCGAGGCCGGCCCAGGCGGGCGCGAAGCTGGAGTCGAGACGGATCGCCTCCTCGAAGAGGCCGGCGGCGCGCGAGGGGGCGGACGCTCCGGTCCGCCCGATGGCGTACCGCGCCCGGAGGTAGGCCGTGTACGCGTCGAGACTCGAGGTCGGAGCCGCGGCCGCCGGCTGGGGGCGTGCGCCGGGAACCCGCAGTGCCGCCACCACCGACCGCGCGATCTCCTGCTGCACCGCGAAGACGTCGGCGGGAAGCCGCTCGTAGGTCTCGGACCAGAGATCGAACCCTTCGCTCACGCTCACCAGGTGCACGGTGACGCGGAGCCGGTCGTTGGCCTGGCGCACGCTGCCCTCGAGCACGGTGCCGACGTTGAGCCGGCGCCCGGCCACGCGGGGGTCCTCGGTCCGGCCCTTGAGCGCGAAGGCGGACGACGGAGCGGCGATCCGGAGGCCCGGCACCCGGCCGAGCTCGGCGATCAGCTCTTCGGTCATCCCGTCGCTGAAGTATTCGTTGGCGGTGTCGGGGCTCGCGTTGACCAGCGGGAGGACCGCGATCGAGTTGGGCCTCGGCTCCGGCGCGCTCCTCCCGCGCGCCGGAGCCGGCGCGGTGTAGCGGAGCCAGAGCGTGACGCCGAGGAGGCCGAGGACGGCGAAAGAGAAGAAGGCCCAGCGGGGCGAAAGGCGCCGCCGGAGCGCGCTGCGCTCGCCGGTCGTGAGGCCGCGCGCCCCTCCGGCCTCGAGCTCGGCGGTGTTCGGATCGGGGGGATGGGTCACGGGGGTAACTATAGCGGGGCAGCGGGGCAGCGGGGCGGCCCAAGCACACCGGCGGGATTCGATACCGGAGCGAACTGCCCCGCCGCCCCGCTGCCCCGCCGCCCCGCCGGGTATAGCTTATCCCGGCATGACGACCGATTCCCGCTGGTTCCTCACCGCCCTCCTGCTCTCTTCCGCCCCGCTCGCCGCCCAGGAAGTCGTCGTCGTCCGGGCGGCGCGCATGCTCGACGTCTCCACCGGGCGGATGGTGAGCCCCGCATCGGTCACCGTGAAGTCGGGGCGCATCGAGTCGGTCGGCGGGACCGCCCCGGCTGGAGCCGGCGCCGTGGATCTCGGAGACGTGACGCTGCTGCCGGGGCTGATAGACCTCCACACCCATCTCACCGGCGAGCTCTCCACGCCCGACTGGGTCGCGGAGCCGGTGCGGGGCACTCCGGCGAGCTGGTCGCTCCGCGGCGCGATGAACGCGCGGATCACGCTCCGGGCCGGGTTCACCACGGTGCGCGACGTCGGCGCGGGCGGGTTCTCCGACCTGGCGCTGATGCGGGCGATAGACTCGGGGTTCATCCCCGGCCCGCGCGTCGTGCCGTCGGGGCACGCGATCGGGATCACCGGCGGGCACTGCGACAACACCGGCTGGGCGCCGGGCGTCGCCGAGCTGGGGCCCGAGGGCGGGGTGGCCGACGGGCCGGAGGCCGTCACCCGCGCGGTGCGCTACCAGATCAAGCACGGCGCCAAGGTCATCAAGCTCTGCGCCACCGCGGGGGTGCTCTCGTTCGAGGGCTCGCTCGGGGCGCAGCAGATGGCCGACGAGGAGCTCCGCGCGGCGGTGCGCGAGGCGGCGCGGCACGACGTCCCGGTCGCGGCGCACGCGCACGGCGCGGAGGGGATCCTGGCCGCGGTGCGCGCCGGGGTGACGTCCATCGAGCACGGCTCCATCCTGACGCCCCGGGTCGTCGCCGCTATGAAGGATCACGGCACCTGGCTGGTCCCGACGCTCTATCTGCGCGACGCGATCCGCCGCGACCTGCTGCCCCCGCCGATCCGGGCCAAGATGGACGAGGTCACCCCGCTGATGGACACGAGCTTCCGGCTCGCGGTGCGGTCCGGGGTGAAAATCGCCTTCGGCACCGACGCCAGCGTCTACCCCCACGGGCAGAACGCGCGGGAGTTCGCGGTGCGGGTGCGGTTAGGGCAAACCCCGCTGGAGGCGATCCGCGGCGCCACGGTGTACGCCGCCCAGGTGCTGGGCGTGGCCGACCGCGGCATCATCGCGCGGGGGAAGCTCGCGGACCTGGTCGCGGTAAGCGGCGACCCGCTCCGCGACATCGCGGCGCTCGAGCGGGTCGCCTTCGTGATGAAGGGGGGCGAGGTGCAGGACGCCGGGCCGGAGCCCGCGGCGCCGGCTGCGGCGGTGGTCCGGGCGGCGCGGATGGTGGACGTCGAGCGGGGCGTCGTAGTGAGTCCGGGGGTGGTAGTGGTGGACAGCGGGCGGATCAGATCGGTGGGCGCCTCGGGGATTCCGGCGGGCGCGAAGACCATCGACCTGGGCGACCTCACCCTCCTCCCCGGCCTGATAGACGCGCACACCCATCTCACCTCCGACTACGACCGCGGATGGGAGCTCAGGCCGGTGCGGGAGACGCCGGGCGACCGCGCGCTCCGCGGCGCGCGGAACGCGGGGATCACGCTTCGCGCTGGATTCACCACGGTGCGAAACCTCGGCTCGTCCGACTTCGCCGACATCGCGCTCATGCGCGCCATCGACGCGGGGTGGGTGCCCGGACCGAGCGTGATACCGGCCGGCCACGCCATCGGCATCACCGGGGGGCACTGCGACGAGACCGGCTGGGCGCCGGGCGTGCTCCACCTCGGTGTGGAGCAGGGAGTCGCGGACGGGCCGGACGAGGTGATGGCCGCGGTCCGGCACCAGGCGAAGTACGGGGCGAAGGTGATCAAGATCTGCGCGACGGCGGGGGTGCTCTCGCACGACGCCACCGTGGGCGCCCAGCAGCTTTCCGACGAGGAGATGGAGGCGGTGGTGGAGGAGGCCGCACGCCATGGTCTCCGGGTGGCCGCGCACGGGCACGGGCCCGAGGGAATCGTCGCGGCGATCGCCGCGGGGGTGAACTCGATCGAGCACGGCTCGATGCTCACCGAGGAGGCGCTCGCGCTGATGCAGGAGCGGGGCACCTGGCTGGTGCCGACGACGACGCTGCGCGACATCGAGCTGCCCGACCTCCCTCCGGCGATCCTCGCCAAGCGGCGCTCGATCGCCACGGTGGCGAAGGAGAGCCTCCGCCGGGCGATCAAGGCCGGGGTGAAGATCGCGCTGGGCACCGACGCGGGCGTACTACCGCACGGGCAGAACGGGCGGGAGGTTGCGGCGATGGTAAACCGGGGAATGACGCCATTGGACGCACTGCGCGCCGGGACGCTCGGGTCGGCGGAGCTGCTGGGGGTGACTGACCGGGGGGTGATCGCGGCGGGGAAGGTGGCGGACCTGATCGCGGTGGAGGGCAACCCGCTGGAGGACCCGACGGCGGTGCAGCGGGTGCG
>CAYPAE010000314.1:0-3511 GCA_964408595.1 uncultured Gemmatimonadaceae bacterium
ACTCCTTCAACACATGAGCCACGGTCCGATGACGGACGCGTGGCCCACATCTGCGTGAAACGCCGGCCGACTATACACCGATGCCAAAAAGAGGGTCAACGACCCCGCACATCGTTCATTGCGGTGTTCCGTTGAGAAGTTGGGCAAGTCGCGTTTCAGCGCGTTGTGCCGAAACGAGGTTGCCTTTCAGCCGGTAGCACCCGAGCGCCTGCCTGAGCGCAGCAGCAGCTTCCTCCAGGCGCCCGGCGAGCGAGAGCACCTCGGCGAGGTCGGCGTACACGTCGCCCTGCACCACCAGCTGGTCGGTCTTCTCCGAAATCTCGACCGCTTCCAGGGCGAGTCGCTCCGCCTCGGCGTGCTCGCCGCGGCGCGCGAGCACCTTCGCCCTGACCCGACGCCAGAGGTGCTGGGTGAGAAGATCGTCGCTCCCTCCGGTTTCGGCGGCGCGGCCAGCCCACTCGTCCGCCTCGTCCAATCGGTCGAGCTCGTAGAGCGCCTGCCCGAGCAGTCCGGCCGCGCTCGAGAAGATGCCCCGTTCTCCCTGCCGCTCAAGCAGCCTGCATCCCTCTGCGCCGTACGTCGCGGCTTCGCGAGGATCACCCGCCAAGAGCTCGACGCTCACGGATTCCAGGCCGTTCAGCACCCCGAGCTCCCATGCTCCCCCGCGCTCCGCCAGCTGCGCCCGAGATTCGGCGAGGATCGCGCGCGCCTCCTCCACGCGGCCGATCATAGCCAGGGCCCAGGCCCGGCTCGCACTAAGCCGGTGGTCCATGCGGTCTCGTGGCTGATGCTCGTCGAGCCATCCCAACAGTTCGGTGACCGGGGTTGTGCCCCACAGGCGCACCGACGCTCGCATTCCCACGTACTCGTCTTTTCGGCCCGCCCGGCGAGCGTGGGCAGCAGCCTGGTCCCATGCGTCCACGCCTGCGTGCATCCGTCCGCGGGTCGCCGCCTGCCACCCCAGGGCCTCGTAACCGACGCGCAGGGCGAGCTCGTCAGCAGCAGCTCGGAAGACTGGGAGTGCCTCCTCGAGTGTCGCGGCCAGGTTCTCCGTGGCGCCCTCCGGCTGGAGGAAGCTGCGGAGGACGTCCGCTTTGACCTTTGCGAGCAACTCGCCGCTACGATCGCCCGCCGAAGCAGCGCGCGCGACAAGTGCTTCCGCGCGCTGGAGGGCCTCTCCACCGCGTCCTGCCCCGTACAGGGCATCGATGAGGTCCGATTCGACCTCCAGATCGACCTCGGCGGCGGGCACGAGCGCGGCGGCGCGCTCCAGCAGGCTCACGGCGGCACCGAAGTCGGACCTGAGCTGCGCTCGCTGGCCCCCGGCCGCCAGACGTTGGCGCCCTCTCCCAGCCAGTGTGGGCTCGATCGGCAACCCGAGCTCGGACCGATAGTGGCAGACACGCTCGAGGTGGTAGCCAAGGATCTCGTCCAGCTCCGCGATCTCGGTCCCGTGCGCCTCCAGCCAATCCGCGAAACGCGCGTGGAGATCCACCCGCTCGGCCTTGGCGAGGGACTCGTAGGCCGCATCCCGGATCAGCAGGTGACGGAATCGGTAAGCATCCTCATCGGCCAGCAGCGGCCGGTCGGGCCCGATCAGCTCTTTGCGCACGAGCGCGGCCAACCTTGGCTCCACCTGGGTGTCATCGGGCGCGAGTGCCTGGACCGCTCCGCGGTGAAAGATCTCTCCCTCGATGGACCCCCGCTCGAGCACGCTCCGCTCGCCTATTTCGAGCTGATCGAGGCGGGCCGCGAGCAGAGCTTGGAGCGTCGGCGGGACCACCAGCTCCCGGTCCGCGTCGCCAGCCATGGCGACGATCTCCCCGATAAAGAGCGGATTGCCGCCCGCGGCCCGGCTGATCCGGTCCCGCAAGTCGGCGGCGACGTGCCCCGGGATCAGCTGATTAACCTCATCGTCGTCCAGTGGTCCGAGCCGGACCGTAACCGGCCAGTCGGGGCGACGATCGATGAGTTCAGGGCGCGCGATGCACAGCAGCAGAATCGGCGCACCAGATGACCGCGAGGCGACGTGCTCAACCAGGTCGCGGAACGTCTCCTCGCCCCACTGGATGTCGTCGAAGACCACGACCAGAAGCCGGTCGGCCGCGGCGGACTCGAGCGTCTTGCGGAAAGCCCAGGCGATCTCCTCGGCCGAAGTGGCAAGTTCCGCTTCCCCCAGCAGCGAACCGACGACCGCGGCGGCGGATCTGTCGTCGGGCTGGACATCGAGCTGTCGCAGCACCTCGATGACCGGCCAGTACGTGATCCCCTCCCCATACGGCAGGCACCTGCCGCGGACCACGGTCGCGTCAACGGCACCCAGGGCTTCGCCGATCAGCCGAGACTTCCCGACGCCCGCGTCGCCGATAACCGTGACCAGCTCGCACCGGCGCCCAGCCCCGACGCGCTGGCAGGCTTGCCGGATAAGAGAAAGTTCTGCCTGGCGGCCGACGAACTGCGCGGCGTGCTGCCGTTCCGGCGCCTCTCGCACGCTCAGCAGCCGGTAGGCCGGTACCGGCTCGGTCTTGCCTTTCAGGGGGAACGGCTCGATCGGCTCGACATCCGCCGCATCGCGAACCAGGGTGAACGTCGATTGACCGATGAGGACTTCCCCCGGGCGTGCCGCCTGCTCCAGCCGGGCCGCGACGTTCACCGCGTCACCGGTGGCGAGCCGCTCGACAGTACCAGTCACTACCTCGCCGGTCATGACCCCGATCCGTCCCTGGAGCCCAAGATCGGGCAGCGCGTCGCGCATCTCCAACGCGGCCCGGACCGCGCGCAGCGCGTCGTCCTCATGGACGACCGGCACGCCGAACACGGCCATCACCGCGTCGCCGATGAACTTCTCCACGCTGCCACCATGACGCTCGACGATCGCACGCATCCGCGCGAAGTACGCAGCCAAGAGCGTCCGCAGGCGCTCCGGATCCATGGCCTCGCCGAGCTCGGTGGAGCCGACCAGGTCGCAGAACAGCACCGTGACCGTCTTGCGCTGCTCATGGGCGGGCGCCGCAGCGGCGAGCTCTGCCCCGCAGGCGGGGCAGAACCTGAACGCGCCCTCGTACTCAAAGCCGCACTGGGCACAGGCTGGCACCCCGCCAGTCTAGGCCGCTTAACCCTGGTTCTCGCTACCCAGCGGACCCTTGCTCGGCGGCGACTGGCCACAGCTCGCGGGCGGCAATGCGGGACGATAAGTCGGCCACGAACTCGTCAAGCGGCACGCCCTGGCGCTCCTCCCCGGTGCGCAGCCGCGGGCTGACCGCACGGGCCTCGGCGTCCCGATCCCCTACAACCAGCATGACCGGGACCTGCTGTTGCTGGGCGTCGCGGACCTTGGCCTGCATCCGCTCTGCCCGGTCGTCAACCCCGGCCCGGATCCCGGCCGCCTGGAGGGCGAAACGCACCTCTTCGGCGTAGGCCACGTGCCGGTCCGCAATCGGGATGACGACTGCCTGCACCGGCGCCAGCCAGGCCGGGAAGGCACCGGCGAAATGCTCGGTGATGACGCCGA
>CAYPAE010000315.1:0-3510 GCA_964408595.1 uncultured Gemmatimonadaceae bacterium
AAACCCTTCGATGAAGGACTCGCCATCGAACGGCGCGCCTTCCTCGAGCTGATGGAGACGCCGGAGTCGAAGGGGCTCAGGCATGCCTTCTTCGCGGAACGCGCGGCCGGCAAGGTGGACGGCATCACGCCATCCACCCCGGTCCGTCCGCTCGACCAGGCTGCCGTGATCGGCGCGGGCACCATGGGCGCGGGGATCGCCGTCTCCCTGCTCGATGCCGGCATTCCGCTCTGGCTCCTCGAAGCCGACCAGGCGGCGCTGGACCGGGGCCTGGCGCGGATTGCCGGCAGCTACGACGGGCAGGTGAAGAAGGGCAAGCTCACCGCGAGCGAACGGGATCGCCGCCTGGCGCTCCTCCGGCCGACCCTCTCCTACGAGACAATAGGCCAGGCCGATGTGGTGATCGAAGCGGTGTTCGAATCGCTGGAGGTCAAGCGCCAGGTGTTCATCGCGCTCGACCGGGTGATGAAGCCGGGCGCCGTCCTCGCGACCAACACCTCGACGCTCGACGTCAACACCATCGCCGGCTTCACTCGTCGCCCTTCCGACGTGCTCGGCCTTCACTTCTTCAGCCCGGCGAACGTGATGCGGCTGCTGGAGGTGGTGCGCGGCCGGGCGACGGCGCCCGAGGTGCTGGCCACGGCGCTCAGGCTCGGCAAGGCACTTCGGAAGGTGGCGGTGGTATCGGGGGTATGCGACGGATTCATCGGCAATCGGATGCTCGAAGCCTATACCAAGCAGGCCTGGTACCTGGTCGAGGAGGGCGCCACGCCCCAACAGATCGACCGGGCCATGGAGTCGTTCGGGTTCGCGATGGGTCCGTTTCGGGTCGGCGATCTGGTGGGTCACGATGTCAGCCTGGCGATACGGCAACGCCGTCGTGCGGAGCGTCCTGGGTACCTCAACTCAACCTTGCCGGACAAGCTCTGTCAGCTCGGGCGCCTGGGTCAGAAGACGGGAGGTGGCTGGTACGACTATCCCGAGGGCCCGCGTCGCCCGGCCTCATCGGCCGTGGTGGAGCAACTCATCACGTCGCACCGGGTGGAGATCGGGGTCTCTCCCCGCCGGATCGACGACAGCGAGATCGTGGACCGCCTGGTCTATGCCCTGGTGAACGAAGGGGCGCGGATCCTCGAGGAAGGGATCGCCGCGCGGGCGAGCGACATCGACGTCGTGTATCTCACCGGTTACGGCTTTCCGCGGGCGCGCGGCGGACCGATGTTCTATGCCGACCAGGTGGGATTGGATCAGGTCTTACGGCGGGTGCGGGAGTTCGCGCGTAATCCGCATGGCGATCCCGCCTTTTGGACGCCGGCACCGCTGCTCGAGCGTCTGGCGGAGTCGGGTGGGAGGTTCAGCGAGGCGGGCCCGGCCTAGTGCGCCCCACCGTGAATCGCCAGTCCCGCGGCTCCCGCCGCCAGAATGACGACCGGTTCGGGAATGCGCGTCCGAATCAGGAGGGCCAACGCCAGACCCGCCAACAGCCAAGCCGGCACATCGTATAGCGCACCCCGCCCTAAGATGACCCCGGCTCCGGCAATGCCACCCGTCGTCGCGGCGGTGATACCGTCGACGAAGTCACGGACCGACCGGTTGGAGCGGAGGCGCTCGTAGTAGGGTGCCCCCAGTACAACCACGAGGTAAGTCGGCAGAAACATGCCGAGCGCCGCGGCGCACGCGCCGAGCGGGCCCATGACCAGGTAGCCGATGAACGCGACCGTAATGACCACTGGTCCGGGCGTGATCATCGCCACCGCTACCGCGTCGAGGAATTGCTGCTCCGTGAGCCACCGCAATGTGTCGACCACGCCGGCGCGGAGAAACGGAACGATGGCGAGGCCGCTGCCGAAGACGAAGAGGCTCGCCTCGCAGAAGAACCAGAAGATCCGCCACACGCCAGGGGCGCCGGTGCTCACCTGGTAGCCGATCAGCGGTAACAACGGGGTGAGCACAGGCGCACTCGGAGCGGAGGGCCAGCCTCGCCGCGCCAGCACGGCGACGGCTCCTGCCGCCACGAACACCCAGACGATTTCCGATGCAGTGACGACTGTCGTCGTTGCACTGATGAAGAACAGCACCCAGAGCAGGCGATCGCCGCCAAGGCTGGACCGCGCGAGCTTGACCACGCTGCGGCCGATGATGGCGATGACGGCCGCACTCACGCCATAGAAGACACTCCGCATCCAGGGGAGCCCGCCATAGCGGACGTACAGCCAGGACAGGGCGAGCACCATGAGGAACGAGGGGAGCACGAAGGCAATCCCCGCTGAGGTCGCCCCCGCTATGCGTCCCCGTGCCCACCCCAGATAGATCGCGAGCTGAGCAGCCAGCGGTCCGGGCGCAAGCTGGGCGAGGGCGAGGCCGTCCCGGTACTCCGTTTCGCTGAACCAGCGTCGGGTCCCCACCAGATCACGGTGCATCGCCCCAGCCAGCGCGATCGGCCCACCGAACCCCAAGGTGCCCAGCCTGAGGAAGTAGGCCGTGAGCTCCAGGTGCGAAACCGGCCGTAGATCGGGTGCGCCCCGCAAGGCTGGATCCTCCTTCATCGAGAGCCGCTCAGGCCGCAGCCGACGCCGGCACTCGCAGCGCGAACAGCGCGGCCCCGGTCAGGCCGATGCCGGCTGCCACGGCAAAAGGAAGGGCCGGGCTCACGCCCCACAGCAGGCCGCCCACCAGTGCGGCCGGCGTGATGGCGAGGCTCCGGGTCAAGTAGTAGAGGCCCACCGAGCGCGCCCTGAGTGCGGGGCTGACGAGGTCCACGATCAGCGCCTTGCGGGCGGGCTCGCCGAACTCGCGAAGCCCCGCGACGGCGAACGCGACAGCCAGGCCCGCGTAGGTGGCGGCTGCGACGAGCGCTAGAGGGAACAGCGCGAAGGCGAGGAACGTCGCGATCACCAGTGGCTTGGCTCCGACGCGCCGGCGAAGTGCGGCGGCCGGAAAGTATCCGGCGATGGCCACCGCCATCTGGATGGCGATCAGGCTACCGAACTCGGCGGCGCTCACGCCGACGTGGTCCAGCGCGTAGAGGACCACGAACACGTCCGCCATGCTCTCGCAGGTGCGCACCAGAATGTCCGAGGCGAGGAGTCGGCGGAGCGGGGAAGGAAGTGTCCGCCACACGCCCACGACAGTCACGGCGGGCCCCGGGGGCAGGAAGGATGCGGGGATGGCGCCAGCGACGATCCAGGCGAGCCCCGCAACGGCGATCGCCACGACCAGCCCGGCCTGCACCCCTTTGATCGGCCCCCACGCGACGAGGAGGGTACCCCCGATCGCCGGGGCCGGGGCGATCGGAACGCGCCGGAGCACCGATTGTACCGAGAAGCCCATGGTGCGTTGTGCCGACGGAAGCGCGTCGCCGATCACCGCGAAGAGGGCAGGGCTGGCCATGCTGGACCAGGCCATCACCAGCGCCACCGCGGGGAGGGCCACTACCCAGGCCGGCTGGAAGACTCCGGCGGGTGCGACCAGCAACAAGCCGTACCCTGCTGTCGCAAGCGCGATGAACAC
>CAYPAE010000316.1:0-3508 GCA_964408595.1 uncultured Gemmatimonadaceae bacterium
GTCCGCGATGCGGAGCTGGAAGACCGCGGGCGGCGTCACCGTGTCCGGCGTCGCGCCGGGAGGACCGGCGTCGAAAGCGTCGCTCCGGAAGGGAGACGTGCTCACCGAGGCGAATGGCCGGCCACTGCGGAACTATCTCGACTGGGAAGCGGTGAAGCTCGACCTCCATGTCGGCGACGCGGTGGAGCTGTCGGTGCGGAGCGGACGGCAGACGGCGCGGCGGCGGGTCGTGACCGGCGATCTTCCCACCGTCACGGCGGAGAAGTACACGGTGCTCGAGGATCTCGAGCTCGTCAACGTGACCCCGGCGATCAGGGCGGAACGGGGGATCCGGAGCGAGGAGGGCGTGCTCATCTTCAGGATCTCGCCGGCCGTGAGTGAGGCGACCGGGCTCCGCGACGGCGACGTCATCGTCGCGATCAATCGCGCGACGGTGCGCGCCGCCTCGCAGGTCGGCGAGCTCCTGAACGTGCGCCCCGGCGAAGTCGTCCGGCTCTATCTCGAGCGGGAGGGTCAGATCACCTTCACCGACCTGGTGTTCCGCTGAGCGACGAGCGCTGGACCTCGCCGCTCGGCAGCCGCTACGCCTCGCCCGCGATGCAGCTCCTCTGGGGAGAGTCGCACCGCGTCGGTCTCTGGCGCCGGCTGTGGCTCGCGCTGGCGGAGGCGGAGCGGGAGCTCGGCCTTCCCATTCCCGGCGAGGCGCTGGCGCAGATGCGCGCCCACCTCGACGACGCCGATCTGGCCGCGGCCGCGCGCTACGAGCGACGCTTCCGCCACGACGTGATGGCGCACATCCACGCCTTCGCCGACCAGGTGCCCGCGGCGCGGCCGTTCCTGCACCTGGGTGCGACCAGCGCGTTCGTCACCGACAACGCCGATCTGGTCGTCATGCGCGACGGCCTGCGCCTGCTGCTCGGCCGGGTCGTCGCGGTGCTGTCGGCGTTGGAGGGATTCGCCAGCCGCACGGCGTACCTGCCCTGCCTCGCGTACACCCACTTCCAGCCGGCGCAGCTCACCACGGTCGGGAAGCGGGCGACGCTCTGGATGCAGGACTTCGGGCTCGACGTCGAGGAGCTCTGCCACCGGCTCGACACGCTGCGGTTCCGCGGCTGCCAGGGCACCACCGGCACCCAGGCGTCGTTCCTGGAGCTGTTCCAGGGTGACGACGCGAAGGTCCGCCAGCTGGAGCGGCGGGTCACCGCCAAGCTCGGCTTCCGGGAGCAGTTCGCGGTGACCGGGCAGACGTACCCGCGGAAGGCCGACAGCGCGGTCCTCGACACGCTGAGCGGCATCGCGCAATCGGCCGCGAAGCTGGCCGGCGACCTCAGGCTGCTGCAGCACGAGGGCGAGGTGCTCGAGCCGTTCGAGGCCGAGCAGATCGGGTCCAGCGCGATGGCCTACAAGCGGAACCCGATGCGGGCCGAGCGGATCTCCGGCCTGGCCCGGTTCGTGATCTCGCTCCAGGCGAACGGCGCCCATACGGCGGCGGCGCAGTGGCTCGAGCGCACGCTCGACGACAGCGCCAACCGGCGGCTCACCCTGCCCGAGGCGTTTCTCGGCAGCGACGCGATCCTGGTGCTCGCGACGAACATCGCGGCCGGGCTCGAGGTGCGAGAGGACGTGATCCGCCGGAACGTCGCGGAGCGGATGCCGTTCATGGCCACCGAGCGCTGGCTCATGCTCGGCGTGGCCGCCGGGGGCGACCGGCAGGCGCTGCACGAGGTGATCCGTCGTCACAGCCTCGCGGTCGCGGAGGCCGTCTCGCACGGCGCCCGCAACGACCTGCTCGAGCGCCTCGCGGCCGACCCCGCGTTCGCCGGGGTGCCGGCGGCCGACCTTCAGGCGCAGCTCGATCCGGTCAACTACACCGGTCGGGCCGGCCGGCAGGTCGGCGAGTTCCTCGAGGAGTACCTGCGCCCGCTGCTCGCGCGCGCGCGGCCCCTGGCCGCCGAGGCGGGGAGCGCGGAGGTACGGGTGTGACGGCGCGCCCGGTCGCCCAGAGCCGCCTCCCGCTCCCCTTGCTCCGCCGGGGGAAGGTCCGGGAGGTCTACGAGGTGGACGCGGGCCATCTCCTCCTGGTGGCGAGCGACCGGGTGAGCGCGTTCGACATCGTGATGCGCGAGCCGATTCCGCGAAAGGGCGCGGTGCTCACCCAGATGAGCGCGTTTTGGTTCGAGCGGCTCGCGGGCGTGATGCCGTCGCACTTCGTCACCGCCGGCACCGACGAGATCCTGGACCGGCTGCCCGCCCTCCGGGGCCGCGCCGCGGAGATCGAGGGCCGCTCGATGCTGGTCCGGCGGACCGACCCGGTGGCCTTCGAGTGCGTAGTGCGCGGCTACCTGTCCGGCTCGGCGTGGGTCGAGTACCTCGCCTCGGGCACGTTGGCGGGCGAGCCTCTGCCCGCCGGGCTGATCGAGAGCGCGCAGCTGGAGCCGCCGCTCTTCTCGCCCGCGACCAAGGCGGCGTCGGGCCATGATCTCAACGTGACGTTCGAGACCATGGCGGGCCGGTTGGGCCGCGACCTCACCTCGCGGCTCCGCGACTCCAGCTTCGCCGTGTACCGGGCGGGCCGGGATCACGCCGCCGCGCGCGGCATCATCATCGCCGACACGAAGTTCGAGTTCGGGGTGGACCGGGAAGGAGCCTTGCTCCTGATCGACGAGGTGATGACGCCGGACTCCTCGCGATTCTGGCCGGCCGACCGATATCGGCCCGGCCAGTCGCAACCGAGCTTCGACAAGCAGCCGTTGCGCGACTACCTGGCGGGGCTCCGTCGCGAGGGGCGGTGGAACGGCGAGGCGCCGCCGCCGTCCCTCCCCGACGAGGTGGTGGACGCGACCAGCCGCCGCTATCTCGAAGCGTTCCGGCTCATCACCGGACGCGAGCTGGGAGCGGCCGGGTGATCCGGACCGCGCCCGAGGGACGCTGGTTCATCGCCGGAGCCTGGGCGATCGGGGTCGCGCTGATCATCGTGGCCCTGCGATCCGAGTCGCCGGCGTGGTGGGTGGTCGCGGCCGGGTGGCTCGCGATCTCGGTCTGGGTGGTCGCCTTCTTCCGGGATCCGGAGCGGCCGTGGTCCATCGGAGAGCGCATGGTCGTGGCGCCGGCGGACGGCAAGGTCGTGAGCGTGGTGGAGACCGACGAGCCCGCCTTCCACGGAGGCCAAGCGCTCCGCATCTCGATCTTCATGAGCGTTTTCGACTGCCACGTGAACCGGTATCCGGTCAGCGGCACGGTCGCGTACCGGCACTACAACCGGGGGAGGTTCGGTCACGCGGCGGCGGAGAAGTCGAGTCTCGACAACGAGCAGTCGTCGGTCGGCGTGGCGGCGGCACGGGGCAAGGTGCTGATCCGCCAGATCGCGGGGCTGGTGGCCAGGCGGATCGTCACCGACCACGAAGTGGGTACCACCGTGCGCCAGGGCGAGCGGCTCGGAATGATCCGCTTCGGCTCGCGGGTGGACGTCTTCCTGCCGGTGGGGACCAGGACGCTGGTGCGCACCGGC